>NZ_JAVRBR020000021.1:0-24598 GCF_034531165.2 Dendronalium sp. ChiSLP03b
CTTTCTTTTGTCACTCCGGGAAGAGTAAAATCATAAAAGAGGACTGAAAGCCAGGAGGGGAGGATGACACAGCCAAGAAGCCCCAAACCAAGCATCAAATTTGTAGATGAATATTGTGCAATCTACAAAAATATCTTTCCAGAAGTCAGAAGTTTTGAAAATTTCCGAGATTTACATTTGGGAATGATATCGGAAATAAAAAGGAAATCTTTACCAGAAATAGCCAAGGTAGTAGGGTTAGAGAATCAGCAATCATTGCATCATTTTTTAACAGAATCACCGTGGTCGGTAGAATCATTAAAGAAGCGAAGATTAGAATTAATTCTGCGGGTATTAAATGAGCGGTCGCTGATTCTAATAATTGATGAAACAGGAGACAAAAAACAAGGTCGTACTACAGACTATGTGAAGCGGCAGTATATTGGGAACTTAGGAAAAATTGAAAATGGTATAGTTGCAGTGACAGCCTATGGCGTAATTGAAGATATGACCTTACCGTTAACATTTCAAATTTATAAACCACGAGAGAGATTGCAGCTAGGAGATAAATATAAAACTAAGCCAGAAATCGCAGCAGAATTAATCCGAGAACTCCAAGGAATGGGATTTAAGTTTGAATTGGTTTTGGCAGATAGCCTATATGGGGAAAGTGATGGCAATTTTATAAGTGTATTAAATCAATTAGAACTACATTTTGTCGTAGCTATACGTAGTAATCACGGAGTTTGGCTGCCAAAAGGGCAAAGTATCAGGTATAATAAATGGCGGCAATTTGATCGTGTTTTCTCGAATGGTCATCAGGAGATTCGATATATCAGAGAGATTATTTTTGGTAGGCGGCGCGATATTCGTTATTGGCAAATTACGACGGATACAGAAAAGCTTCCAGAGAATTCAACCTGGTTTTTAATGACCCATGTTCCAGGTATTAAATACTCAGAAGTTGGAAATCTATACGGGTTAAGAACATGGGTAGAATATGGACTCAAACAAAGCAAAAATGAACTGGGATGGGCGGATTTTAGGCTTACCCATTATTCTCACATTCAGAGATGGTGGGAAATAGTTTGTAGTACCTATCTCATGGTTAGCCTTCATTCAAGTGTTTTCCAAAAATCTCACAGCTATATTCTCCAAATATTTGCGGAACACCCTTTGTGGGATGAAAGTTATGGTTGGAAGAACATCCTGAATAATTTACGTCTTATTATTCAACCTTTGATTCTTTTCAATTTGATTAAACCTTGGCTTAAAGTATTTTCTATACCTCAACTTTCTACGGGATTTTCTGACCTGATTAGCATCATGAATACTTTGCACAATCATCTATTTTTATCCCTTTGGTCAGACTATTTCTCTTTTTCCTCTGCCTAGAGTGACTAAAGAAAGCTATATTCACGCTGGCATTTCAAACTTGATTTAATTTTTATTTGACAAGTCTTGTTGAGGCAGACTAGGGTTGTAGCCCTGTAGCGTCTGCTGGTGAGATATCGCCTTCCTCTGGATTACAGCTTGCCGAAAACCCAGCACAATCAAGATATTTGAAAGTGTCAAAAATACTTCTGCACTGCCATGCAACCAATCCACATTTGCCAACGACTTTCCATAATGTAGTTGGGCGTAAATCCCTGCTGGAATGGTAATGGCGACAAACACCAGCGTGCCGTAAAATCCATACAGCGCCAAACGCGGCATTTGCTGGCTGCGCCCGATAAACCACAAGAAACCCAGATAAGGGAACAGTGAAAGGGCAAATAGGGTTTCTTTAGATATCATCGCTCTAATTTGATAGGTTTTGACTCAACAGTATTGGTTGCAACGTTGGCGGACTTGGTAGAACGCCAAATCCACACTGCCGCTGCCCAGAGTGTAAAATTACCGATTAAGGTCATGGTCGCTTGCAGCGTTACCAACCATTCTAAAGATTCAGCATTGTCGAAATAATGCCAAGTACAAGCGCACATGGCACTGACCAAAGCTGGTAACATGGCAAGGGATAATCCCCACCAAGTGCGGTTATTAGTGAGTTCGCCGTAAGTCCAGATTAACCAAATAGCGGCAATCCACTCAATAACGCTAGAAATATGAATAATCCAAGTGGGAATTGAAAGGGCGTGCATAAGGAAGTCAAAAGTCAAAAGAATAAAATTTAAAATGGCAAAGATGCGAGCGTTGTTGTCTGGGTATTATGGCAAAGGTAATGGTGGTGACGAAGCTTTGTTGGCGACGCTTTTGCAAATGCTACCACCTCATGTAACACCTGTGGTTCTTTCTGGTAATCCAGGGGAAACCCACGATCGCTACAATGTAGAAACTTATAACCGTATGGCTCCCTTAGCTGTACTGCAAGCTTTACGTTCTTGTGATGCTTTCATTTGGGGCGGTGGTAGTCTAATTCAAGATGTCACCAGTACCATTAGCCCATTTTATTATGGAGGACTAATGGCATTGGCTCAGAAAATGGGCTTAAAAACTGTTGCTTGGGCACAGGGTATTGGGCCGTTAGTGCGTCCGCAAACTCGTTGGTTGGCACGGCAAAACTTTGCTGGTTGTACTAAAGTTAGTGTACGCGATCGCGCTAGTGCTGCTTTATTATCTGATTGGCAAATTCCTTGTATCATTGCTCCAGATCCAGTGTGGGCGTTGGAGTCTAAACCAGTGCCGGGACTTTGGGATTTACCTGCGCCTAGGGTTGCTGTAACATTGCGATCGCATCCTCAACTGAGCGAAGCCCGTCTCGCAAATCTAACTCGCGCCTTAGTGGATTTTCAAAAAGCTACGCAAGCTTTTATTTTACTACTACCGTTTCAGAAAAGTGAAGATTTAAGTATTGCCGAAGCAATTCAACCACATCTTCAAGATGTGAGCAAGATTTTGTGTCTGGAAGATCCGCAACTTTTGAAGGGTGTCTTTCGCGGCGTGGAAATGGCAATTGGTATGCGCTTGCACAGTTTGATTATGGCAGCTGCTGAAGGTTGTCGCTGTTTTGCTCTGAGTTACGACCCCAAGGTAAATCGCCTGATGGAAGAATTGGTAATACCTGGGTGGGATTTGGCAAATTTACCAGATGACCCGAATGTAATTAGTAAAACTTGGATGGAACATTATGCCAATGGCGATCCGCTTGCGTCAGAGCAAATTCAGTCTTTGGTGGATCGAGCTTTAATGCACCGTGAATTGTTGGATGCAGCGTTAACTTAAGCACGAATGAAAGTTAGTCAGCTTAAATTCCTTCTATAATATGCAGTTCAAAAACGCACTGAGCATTAGTACGAGGAACTCCCAGTGATACTAACCAGTTAATAGCTCCACCGTTATACCAGTCAACCGAGGCATCACTGGAAGCAGCGTTACGGATGTATCCTTTCCAAGTGTCACCTTGTCTGATTAACGCTATTGGTGTACCTAGTGTTTCTGGATTTTTGATATTTCTACCAGTTGTCACCAGACCCAAGCCATAGTTACCTTGAAGTCCAATATTAGAAATCTCTCTAGCTATGCCTTGAGCTTTCAAGTCAGTATGAATTGATTGGTTTAGCTTAGAAGTCAGAGTAGAACTACAGTCTACAGACTCGGCTAAAACAGCATTGTTGTCAAGTTTAACTATTAAAGTAGTGGCGGTTAAAGTTGCGATCGCCACTACTAAAATTTGTTTAAGCATCTTTTTCACCTTTAACTACTTCTCAAGTATTGAGTTACACAGAACCTTGTCTATATTAATTTTTATTTCAACGGCATATTTTGGGTAACTCCGTGCAAGCTAGCAAACGGAATCCGTGTTTGCTCTTTTGTAGTTTTTTGGAAACTGAATTATAACCATCAATAAAGGTGAGAACTCGGAGTGGGTAAATGGCAGAACAAAGCCTGAATGACTTTCCTAGACAAATCCTGCAACAACGCTACGAAATTCAACAGCAGTTAGGTAAGAAAGCCGGAAGACGCACTCTATTAGCCCGTGACCTCGAAACTCAGCAATTAGTCATTATTAAACTGCTCACCTTTAGTAATGATTTTGCCTGGGAAGATTTAAAGCTATTTGAACGGGAAGCCGAAACACTCAAAGCAATCGACCATCCTGCTATCCCTCGTTACTTAGATTATTTTGAGTTAGATTCATCTAGCAGCAGAGGTTATGCCTTAGTCCAGAGTTATGTGGAAGGCAAATCTCTGGAAGAATATATGACAACAGAGGGGAGGTTTACAGAAACCGAAATTCAGGAAATTGCCAAAGCACTGTTAAAAATCCTGACTTATTTACATGGACGACAGCCGCCAATCATTCACCGCGACATTAAACCTAGCAATATTATCTTGGTACGTTCCGGTAATGGTGTTAGTCAGGTTTACCTGGTAGATTTCGGTTCTGTGCAAACCTTGGCATCCAAAGCAGGTAAGACAGTAACGGTTGTAGGTACGTATGGCTACATGCCACCTGAGCAATTTGGCGGCTATGCAACACCCGCTTCTGACCTCTACAGTTTAGGAGCCACACTCATAGCTTTAGCGACAGGAATCCATCCCGGCGATTTACCCCAGAAAAATCTGCGGATTGCATTTGAAAGCGCTGCCGATCTCAGTCCTTCATTCGTGAATTGGTTGCAGTGGCTGACAGAACCCAGTTTAGAGCGACGTTTGACATCTGCACCAGCAGCTTTGACTGCTTTGAAAACAGGACAACTCAGAACTACCGAACAATCAGCGGTTAGTCGGAATAAACCTGTGAACACCTTAAATTTGTTCTGGAATGCCATCTGGCGTAGTACCGCTATTGGTGGTTTAGTTGTAGCGGTGAGTGCTGCACTATACAGCACAGTTGCCATTCCTGGAATAGGAAGCATCATAGGGCTACAAATTGGTGCTGTTATTGGTTTTCCCATCGCTTTTATCAATGGATTTGTAGTCGGGATAATTACGCGGTTATTCTTCTTCCCTTTGAAAAATCATCACTTGCATCGGCGCACAGTCACCATCATCAGCACCATCCTGGGGATGGCTCTTGCTTTAATTGGGTTCAGTGGGATATCTGGCTATGGCAATGAGGTAATTACCTACCGCATATTCTGGGTGATTGCGCCTTCTGTGATCACTGGGTTAAGTATGGGTGCGGCTAGCAAGTCTATTGCTCAGTGGTATGAAAAGCAACACCATATTAATTCGTAATTCGTAATTCGTAATTCGTAATTCAGATGAGTAATGAAATATTAAATGGGCGTTATCAAGTCCAACGACAACTGGGAAGACAAACTGGCAGGCGAACTCTGTTAGCTTTTGATTTGGACTCTTCGCAACAGGTAGTGGTGAAATTGCTGTACTTGGGGCAAGACTTCGACTGGCAAGACTTGAAGTTGTTTGAGCGGGAAGCGGAAACTTTAAAAGCCCTTGACCATCCTGCCATTCCTCGCTATCTGGATTACTTTGAGCTAGATACAGCCAACGATAAAGGCTTTGGTTTGGTGCAAAGCTATGTAGAGGGTAAGTCCTTAGAGGAGCATTTACAAACAGGGCGGACGTTTAGTGAAGCTGAAGTAAAAGAGTTAGCGCGATCGCTTTTAACAATTCTCTCCTATTTGCATCAAAAGCAACCGCCTGTAATTCATCGAGACATTAAACCCAGTAATATTCTGCTGACAAATCGTTCTGGTAATAGTGTTGGTCAGGTGTACTTAGTCGATTTTGGCTCTGTGCAAACCTTAGCTGCCCAAGAAGGCGGAACAATTACTGTCGTGGGTACATACGGATATATGCCACCGGAGCAATTTGGCGGTAGGACAACTCCAGCGTCAGACCTCTACAGCTTGGGCGCAACTTTAATTTATCTGGTGACAGGGCTGCATCCTACGGAACTACCACAGCAAGAATTGCAGATTCAATTTCGTCAGTCTGTAAATCTCACTCCGGAGTTTGCTGATTGGTTAGAGTGGATGACTGAACCCAGTCTGGAGCAGAGATTTTTAGGGGCAGAAGCAGCGATAGAAGCATTGGAAAAACCTCGCCCCAGAAAACGGCAGATATCGATATCAAAACAACCTTTAAAACAGCCACCAGCCAGTAGAATTCGCTTAATTAAAACTCCTGAAACTTTAGAAATTATCCTGCCATCCAAAGGATTTGGAATTCGTTTAATAGGGTTAATCTCTCTTATCACGCCTCTAGCACTGGGATTCAATTTTATAACGGCTGGATTGTTCTCTGGTGTCAAAGAAATTGGTTATTTCTTGCAAATTGTGGCGATCGCTTTACTTATGATTACTATTTTTTGGGGTTTTTGCAAGCGTACTCGCATCGTAATTGACTCGCAAAATCTGGATTTGATGCACGATTTTCTAGGAAAGAAATGGCAGGCTTCTCCTTCATTAAAAAGAAAAAATATATCTAAATTGCAAATAACCAATTTAAGGCATAAGAATTTTAATACTCGGTCTATATCATTTAATTCCACAGGCTTAGCTACATATTACCTGGGTCGTTTTAGTGATTTAACTGTTGCAGAACTGGAATGGTTGACACAGGAAGTGAATGACTGGTTACGCTTACCAGCGATCAAACAGGAGTGATACTATAGGTACGGTGTACGTCCAACTGGGAACCGTCGCAACTTTTCGCAAAATCCAAAATAGTATAAGCGATCGCCTAAGCAATCAGGTAATTAAACAACACATATATTTGTTATGCAGGCGCTATATAACAAACATAAGTTTAAAGTGCGTGTGACTTTTGTTTTGGCTGTTTGCGCCAGTTGTGTTTTTTCAGCTTTGTTTGCCAAGACTCCATATAGGTGTAGAAAACGGGTGTTAAATAAAGCGTCAAGAACTGCGAGAACAGCAACCCGCCAACTACCGCTAAACCAAGAGGACGGCGTGTATCTGCACCTGCTCCCAATCCGAGGGCAATAGGCAGCGTTCCCATCAATGCTGCCATCGTCGTCATCATAATTGGCCGGAACCTTACCAAACACGCTTCGTAGATTGCATCATAAGGATTTTTACCGTTTTGACGGGCTTCAATGGCGAAGTCAACCATCATGATGCCGTTTTTCTTAACAATGCCAACCAGTAGGATAATGCCCACAAAGGCGTAAATATTCAAGTCAACGCCAAATATTAACAAGGTCAACAGCGCCCCAAATCCAGCAGATGGCAAACTGGAGAGGATAGTTAGTGGGTGAATGAAGTTCTCATAGAGAATACCCAATACAATATAAATTACCAAGATGGCAACTAGCAGTAGCAACCCTAAACTTTGAATCGAGGACTGAAACGCTTGCGCCGAACCTTGGAAAGCTGTGCTGATAGTAGCTGGTAGTGTTTGACGGGCGAGTTGCTCAATCTTGTCAGTGACGTTGCCTAGTGATACACCAGGCTTGAGGTTAAAAGAGAACGTCACAGAGGCAAGCTGTCCTTTGTGGTTGATAGTCAGTGGCCCCACATCTTTATTCAGGGTTGCCACAGCGTTGAGGGGCACAAGTTGACCATTGGGGGTACGAACTGAAAGTAAATCTAGGGCATTGGGATTTTGCTGATATTCGGGTTCCACTCCCATAATCACCTGATACTGGCTATCGGGGGCGTAGATAGTAGAAACCTGGCGAGTGCCATAAGCATTACTGAGGGCAGTTTCAATCTGATTGACAGTTAAACCCAGAGCTGAAGCCTGATCGCGGTTGATATCTACTCGGACTTGCGGATTCTTGATTTGCAGGTCACTGTTCACATCTTGCAAATCTGACAGCGTGCGAAGCTTTTCGTCTAGCAGTGGAGCGTATTGGTAAAGTTCTTGAACGTTAGGACTTTGCAGAGCGAATTGATATTGCGCTTTCGTCTGTTGTCCGCCGACATTGATGGCAGGGGGATTTTGCAAAAAGACTTTGATCCCAGGTACGCGTGATAGTTTAGGTCGAAGTTCCTGTACAACTTCATCAGCACTGAGATGACGCTCATGGCGAGGTTTGAGCTCGATTAAAATTCGTCCAGCGTTAGCGGAAGCATTTGGCCCGCCAGCCCCAACGCTAGAGTTGATTGAATCGACATTGGGATCGCTGTAAGCGATCGCAGCCACTGCCTGTTGATGCTTTACCATTTCATCAAAGGAGATATCCTCTGATGCCTGAGTAGTGGCAGTAATTTGTCCAACATCAGCGTTGGGAACAAACCCTTTAGGCACAACTATAAATAGGTACACCGTCCCTAAAAGAATTGCCCCAGAAATCACCATCGTCGTGCGGTGATGCTTAAGTGATACCCTTAAAGTCCTATCGTATCCGCGCAACAACAGATTAAAAAAGTTTTCCGAAATATTGTAAAGACGAGTCCTAAAATTAGGAACTGGGGATTGGGGACTGGGAATTTTCTCCTCATCTCCCTCATCTCCCTCATCTCCCCTGCCCCTCTGCTCCTCTGCTCCTCTGCTCCCCTGCCCCTCTGCCCCTCTGCCCCTCTGCCCCTCTGCCCCTCTGCTCCCCTGCTCCTCTGCCCCTCTGCCCCTCTGCCCCTCTGCCCCTCTGCTCCCGTGCTCATGATGCGGTGGACGCAGAAATCTCGAACAAAGCATTGGTGTCAAGCTGAGGGAAATCACGCCAGAAACCAAAATCGCAACGCTGATAGTAATAGCGAACTCACGGAACAGTCGCCCTAAAATACCTTCCATGAACAGTATTGGAATAAATACTGCTACTAAGGAGATGGTCATGGACAAAATCGTGAAGCCAATCTCTCTAGAGCCATTCAGCGCTGCTTCCATGCGGCTCTCACCCATTTCCATGTGGCGGACAATATTCTCCAGCATCACCACAGCATCATCTACCACAAAGCCCACTGAAAGAGTCAACGCCATCAGCGATAAGTTATCTAGGGAGAAACCTAACAGCACCATAACGCCGAAGGTCGCCACAATTGAAAGCGGTACTGCCAAACTGGGAATAACTGTAGCCGAGAGATTGCGGAGAAACAGAAATATTACCAGTACTACCAGGGCGATCGTTAATAATAGCGTGAACTGCACATCGTCTACAGACTCCCGAATTGACTGGGAGCGATCGTAGAGAATATCAATATTGACAGCTGCGGGAATTTGTTTGCGGAAGGTAGGTAGCAATTTCTTAATTGCATCCACCACTTCAACAGTATTGGTTCCTGGTTGCCGCTGAATTGCTAAAACGATCGCCCGCACACCAGAATTTTGGATTTTAGATTGGGATTTCTCCCCTGCTCCCCCGCTCTTCTCCCCTCCTGGCCCAAAATACCAGCTTGCTACCTTATCATTTTCCACGCTGTCCAGCACTTGACCCAGTTCCCCCAACTGTACTGGTGCGCCATTTTGATAAGCTACAGTCAAAGAGCGATAGCTGGCAGCATCATTGAGTTGACCATTTGCCTGAATCGTATAGTTCTGCTCCTTCCCGTAAAGTGTGCCAGTCGGAAGGTTGACATTACCGTTAGCAATGGCAGTTGCGACTTCATCGACTCCTATACCTTTAGCGCTCAAAGATTCAGGGTCAAGCTGAATCCGTACCGCGTACTTTTGGGCACCGTACACTTGCACTTGCGCTACCCCATCCACCATCGACAGGCGTTGTGCTAGCAATGTCTCGGCATACTTGTCTACGGTTGAAAGCGGCAGAATAGAAGAATTAAGGGAGAGATAGAGAACTGGCTGATCTGCTGGATTTACCTTCCGGTAGGATGGGGGACTAGGCATATTAGTGGGCAACTGCCTAGCCGCTTTGGAGATGGCTGCTTGCACATCCTGTGCTGCCCCATCTATATCCCTATTTAGTTCAAATTGCAGCGTGATTTGTGAACTTCCCAAAGAGCTAGTAGAGTTCATCGAACTCACTCCCGCGATGCTAGAAAACTGCTGCTCTAAAGGAGTTGCTACCGAAGAAGCCATCGTCTCTGGACTGGCTCCGGGTAGACTAGCTGATACCTGGAGTGTCGGATAATCTACATTGGGTAAGTCGCTAACGGGCAATAATTGGTAACTCATCAGCCCAAATATCAAAATACCGACCATAACTAAGGTCGTCATGATTGGGCGACGAATGAATAGCTCAGAAATATTCATTGATTTGCTTCCTGCCTCTGACTTCCTACTGTCGGTTTTACCTGCACTGTGGCACCAGCTACCAAGTTAAATTGTCCATCAGTGACTACTTGCTCACCCGGTTTTAGACCTTGCTTGATAACTGTTTCGTTTTCAACTGCATCACCTACGGTCACTGGACGCACTTCTGCTTTATTGTTGGTAACTACAAATACAAACGACCCTTGTTGTCCGCTCTGGACTGCTTGGGTAGGTACGGTAATAACGTTTGGTTCTTCAGTGAGCTTGAGTACTACATTGACAAACTGCCCTGGAACAAGTCGCTCGTCATTGTTAGCAAAAGTTCCCTTAAGTTGAATCGTGCCTGTTTGGGTATTGACTCCACTATCAACAAAGGTGAGTTTGCCTCGCTCTGGACGCTCTGTATCTTTGGGAGGTAGGGCATCAACTTCTAGGTTGCCTTTAACGCTGTATTTTTTGAGGTCTGGCAGTAGTCGTTGAGGAATTGAAAAGTTAACGTAAATCGGTTGGATTTGGCTGATCGTAATTAGCGGATCGGTGGCGTTCGCCTGCACTAAGTTGCCTCGATTTAGTTTCAGGCTACCTGTGCGTCCAGCAATTGGTGAGTAGATGGAACTATAGGAAAGCTGAACTTTAGCATTGTCAATTGCTGCTTCATCTGCTACGACTGCGGCCTGGGCATTTTGTACGTCTGCTTGGGCTGCTGCCACTGCTGCTTGAGCATTTGCTACTCCATCTCGATCTGCATTCACTGTTGCCCGTTGAGCATCAGCAGTGGTCTGAAATTGATCCGCCTGTTCTTTGCTGATTGCCCCTTGCTTGAGCAAACCCGCATAGCGTTGAGCCTGCACATCTGCATTTGTTGCCTGGGCTACATCTTTGGCTACATTCGCTTTGGCTTGGCTTACTTGGGCAATAGCTTTTATGACGTTTGCCTGTGCCTGTTTCACCAGCGCCAAATCTTTTGCTTTGGCAGCATTAGCTTGCATTAACGCTGCTTGTAAAGTACGGGAATCGATTGTAAATAATAAGTTACCTTTCTTAACGTCCTGTCCCTGCTGAAAATAGACTTCAGTAAGTTGCCCACCGACCTGCGACTTGACTGATACCGTAGAATATGATTCCACTGTTCCTGTAGCTGTTAGCAAGATGGGAATTGTTTTTTGTGTCGCAGTGGCAACCACCACGGGCACAGATCGATTTTTTCCTGCTGCCTCTTTACTCGATTGTGCTTCGGAAGCATTACAAGCAGCACACAAATAAGGCAGACCCAGCATCAGCAACCAGAATCGTCCTCCTTGAATCAGACTATGAAAGCGAGGTACGATTTGAGCAGCCAAGAACAAAGGCTTTGTCACCTGAACAGAGACTAAACAGCGCATATCAAAAATCCAGGAAGAAAAGGAGGGAACGATCGCGGTTTCCGCAATTTTAATGCAATAGTTTGTTATTTAGATTAACTTATTGTTAGCCTAACTAATTTTTAGCCCACTAATAATTATTTGTCATACCTCTTTTTGAGGAAAAATCGTTTTTTGTAAGAAATTTACTTTAAAAATAGGATTTCTCTGAAAGAAACAGGAACGCAAAAGCAGTGCTTCTTAACAATCGTTCGCTTTTTCGCTGAAAAACGTTATATATTTAGGTTAAGTACCGTAAATATACTGAAGTTATCTAGATTTAGTATACAAAGAACTAAATTTCCCATCCTATGATTGAAAAGTTGTCAACAAAAGCGATCGTTATTTTCGATATTGATGGCGTTGTGCGCGATGTTAGCGGTTCCTATCGTCGAGCGATCGCTGATACTGTAGAGTATTTTACCGAGCAAGCGTATCGTCCGACACCACTAGACATTGACCAACTGAAATCCGAAGGCATTTGGAATAACGATTGGGAAGCATCCCAGGAATTAATTTATCGTTACTTTGCCGCTCAAGGGCAGTCGCGCGAACAATTACAACTCGACTACAACGCCATTGTTGCTTTCTTCCAATCGCGTTATCGAGGGACAGACCCTGACAATTGGACAGGGTATATCTGTGATGAACCCTTATTATTACAGCCTCGTTACTTAGAAGAATTAACACAAGCTAGCATTGCTTGGGGATTTTTCAGTGGTGCTACGCGTGGTTCTGCTAACTATATATTAGAAAAACGTCTGGGCTTGCAGTCACCAGTATTGATTGCGATGGAGGATGCACCAGGAAAACCAGACCCCACAGGACTTTTTGCCACTGTTCGTCAGTTAGAAAATGGATTGGATGAAACACCAGCAATCATCTACGTGGGAGATACAGTAGCTGATATGTACACTGTAGGCAAAGCGCGAGAAATAAATCCTCACCGCAGTTGGATTGGTGTAGGAGTTTTACCGCCTCACGTACAAGAAACACCAGCGCGTCGTGATTCCTATGGTGAAACACTATTAGCAGCAGGAGCAACGATAGTTTTAAGCAATGTAGAAGAACTAAATTCTGTCAAGATTCAAGAAATAGTCAATGGTCATTAACCATTAGTCAATGGTTGAGAGTCTTATCTTCCCCAATTTCTCCTGCCTCCCCAATAACGGCTATTACCAAGTACTTAGTGCATCCAGTTGCTATTGAAACATAAATAAATTCAGGTGATGTTTGGAGGTGTGAAAAAAACGACCTATCCTAGCAGCAGAGATTTCTCATAGAAATCTGTAAAACGAAAGTTTTTAAGAAGGCGATCGCATGACCAACGGCGTAATAATGCAGTATTTCCACTGGTATGTCTCAAATGATGGTACCTTATGGGACAAGCTGGATAAAACAGCCAATGAGCTAGCCGATGTAGGCTTCACTGCTTTATGGCTGCCACCAGCTTATAAAGGCAGTGGTGGAACATGGGATGTTGGATACGCAGTCTACGATTTGTTTGATTTAGGTGAGTTCGATCAAAAAGGTACTGTCCGAACAAAATACGGAACACGCGAGCAATACCTGACAGCTATTAAAACAGCCCAGCGTGCTGGTATTAAAATCTACGGTGATGTAGTTTTCAACCACAAAGATGGCGGGGATGAAATAGAACGCATCTTGGCGCAGGAAATGGATTGGGAAGACCGCAACCGTCCAATTAGCGACTGGTATGAAATTGGAGCATATACAAAGTTCAATTTTCCCGACCGTGGAAATAAGTACTCCAGTATGAAGTGGTATTGGTGGTGCTTTGATTCATTATCCTATAACGCAGACACGCAACGAGCAGATAAGCTCTACCGCATTAAGGATAAGCATTTTGAAACAGAAGTTAGCCACGAACATGGCAACTATGATTATTTGCTAGCGAACGACTTGGATTCAAGTAACGATCTCGTACGCGGTGAATTGATGTATTGGGGGCGTTGGTTTGTTGACACCGCAGGTGTAGATGGCTTTCGCATTGATGCTGTCAAACATATCCGTTCCACCTTTTTCCGCGATTGGTTGAACCACTTGCGAGTTCATTTTGGGGGACGGGAACTGTTTAGTGTCGGCGAGTACTGGTCTCAGGATATTGATGCCTTACATGGTTATCTTGCTGCTAGTGAAGGGCGATTATCGTTGTTTGATGTGCCTCTCCACTTTAAGTTTCACCAAGCCAGTCGTCAGGGCAATAGTTTCGATATGCGGTCAATTTTTGACAGAACCTTAGTTAAAGAACAACCTGCCCTAGCAGTGACCTTTGTCGAAAACCATGATACCCAACCTTGTCAATCGCTAGAGTCTCCTGTAGAACCTTGGTTTAAGCCACTGGCGTATGCACTAATCTTGCTGCGCCGTGAAGGTTATCCTTGCGTTTTTTATGCAGATTATTACGGGGCGCAATATCACGACAAAGGACGCGATGCTACCCTTCACTCTCACCGTTTCTTGATTGACAAGTTCCTGAAAGCTCGTCGATACTATGGTTTTGGCGACCAACACGATTACTTTGACCATCCTAATACTATTGCTTGGACGCGCTTGGGTAACAGCGAACATCCAGGAGCAATGGCTGTGGTGCTGACTAACAGCGAACCAGGTAACAAGTGGATGAATATGTTCAGACCCAACGCAGCTTTCTACGATGCTACTGGGCATATCAAGGACACTGTTTATACCAATAATGATGGATGGGGAAATTTCCCCTGTCCTGGCGGTTCAGTCTCAGTTTGGTTGCAAAAATAGTGCTGATGAGGAAGAAAAGAAAAAGGTAAAAGCTGCTTACCTTTTTCTTTATTTCCTACTTTTACTGAAGTTTCAAGAATTTATCCAAAGCTGCCGCCACGCTAGGCGGCCAACGGCGGATATTTTTCACCCAGTTGATATCTTTGTAGCGGGTGTCAAGTCCGTAAGCAGCCACCCAATTACTTTCAGCTTCGCCTTTTTGTCCAGTTACCCAATAAGCAGCTGTCAGGGCCGCACGCATGTCAGCAAACTTAGGATATTTGCGGACGATATTCCGCATTTCCTTGATTGCTGGGTTGATCTCACCAGTTTCATAAAGTGCGAGGGCATAATTGGCACGGGCAAAGGCAAAATTTGGGGCGATTTCCACTGATTTTTTGTAATCAACGATCGCATCTGACCATTTTCCTAAACCTGCTTTGGCATTACCCCGATTGTTGTACGCCATCGCATCTTGGGGATCGAGTTCCAGGACATGATTATAATCGGCGATCGCGTCTGACCATTTTCCCAACCCTTCTAAAGCTGTACCCCGATTCAAATAAGGATCGGTAACATTCGGAGCTAATTCTATAGCTCTGTTGTAATCTTTGAGTGCAGCTTGCAACTTATTCTGACTCACCCGTGAATTTCCCCGGTTACTCCATGCTCCAGCATTAGTGGGAAATTGCTCAATAATCTTTGTCCAGTACTGTTCAGCCGTGACAAAATCACCTTTATTTGTGGCTGCAAATGCCTGATTTGCCCACTCATCTCCCTGTTCTAATTGCTCTTGAGTAAAGTTAGGCTGTGGAGACTGTGCCATAACTGGCGTACCCCAGCCAAACACAAGTAACAGACTGAGAACAATACCAATTAACTTAATCATCTGGGTTTACCTGTGTCCATCTGCGGTGTGAACACAATTTATCATGGCGAAAAGTTTCTTAACCAGGAATAGGGATTGGGGAACTCGGGATCCCCAGAGGGGGATTAGGGGCAATGGGGACTGGGAAAGAGTTTTCTCAATACCCAATACCCAATTCTCAGTATTACAGCAACGACATCTGTTCATTAGGCGGCTTGAAGCCCAAATGTTTGTACGCTGCCTTTGTCGCCACCCTACCACGAGGAGTCCGGCTCAAATACCCAATCTGCATCAAGTAAGGTTCGTAAACTTCTTCAATGGTTTGGGTATCTTCACCTGTAGCTGCGGCAATTGTTTCCAATCCAACGGGGCCACCATTAAACTGTTCAATAATTACACTCAGCATTCGACGGTCTGTCCAATCTAAGCCACAGGGGTCTACTTGAAATAGTTGCAATGCTTCGGATGCAACGCTTTCTGTAATTTCTCCAGATAATTTTACTTCCGCATAATCACGCACTCGCTTGAGTAATCTGTTAGCAATACGCGGTGTGCCTCGCGAACGACGGGCAATTTCTGTGGCACCGTCCTCTGTAACTGGGGTTTGGAGGAATTGAGCGCTTCGCAATACAATTTTGCTCAGTTCATCAACTTCGTAAAAGCGCAGTTTTTGTACTAAGCCAAAGCGATCGCGTAGTGGTGAAGTCAAAGCACCTACACGAGTTGTCGCTCCCACCAACGTAAATTTTGCCAGTGGCACACTTCTGATCCGCGTACTCGAACCTTTGCCGATGGTAATGTCTAAGCGATAATCTTCCATTGCCGGATAAAGAATTTCTTCTGTCATCCGCGAGAGCCGATGGATTTCATCCACAAATAGGATATCTCCGGGTTTGAGGTTCACCAGTAACCCGGCAATATCCCTAGGACGTTCTAGCGCTGGCGCACTGGTAATTTTGTAATTTACCCCCATCTCTGAGGCTAAAATCATTGCCATTGTGGTTTTACCCAATCCTGGCGGGCCATACAGTAGCAAGTGATCCAGCACCTCACCGCGAGACTTGGCTGCTTTGATAGCAATATCTAGCACGTCCTTGAGGTCTTTTTGCCCAATGTAATCAGCAAATCGCTGTGGGCGGATACTCTCTTCTTGTTTACCTTCGTCAACAGCAGCTTCAGCTTGCAAAATGTTCTCGTTGGACGGTGCTTTCGCCGACTCGCGGCGCTGCTTTGGTTGTCCGTTGGGTTCTTGAGGCTGTTTTTTCGAGGAGATTATCGCCATAATTCAGCTATCAACTTTCAAGGGGACTAGGGACTGGGAAGATTTCCAGTTATTGATTAATGGGACAAGATTCTTTCCTGTTCCCAGTTTCAGAGAGTTGTCTCTGCCGCAATAATGGGGAATCAGCACGGATAGAAAATTTTCGTTTGAGAATACACGCGCCAATTTAAAATTTAAATTCCGGCTAATTACCCAAAAGTAAAAAAGTTGTTATGTTATCTAAAAGAATTTTACCGTGCTTAGATGTTAAGGCGGGACGAGTTGTTAAAGGAGTTAACTTTGTTGACCTTAAGGATGCAGGCGATCCGGTAGAGCTGGCAAAGGTTTATAACGAAGCTGGTGCAGATGAGTTAGTATTTCTAGATATTACAGCCACTCATGAAGACCGGGATACTATTATCGATGTGGTGTATCGCACTGCCGAACAGGTCTTTATTCCCCTGACTGTGGGTGGTGGTATTCAATCCTTAGAAAATGTTAAAGCTTTGTTACGAGCTGGTGCAGACAAGGTTAGTATTAATTCTGCGGCAGTACGCGAACCAGACTTGATTAATCGGGCAAGCGATCGCTTTGGTAATCAGTGCATAGTAGTTGCTATTGATGCTAGGCGCAGAGTTGACCCAAGTAATCCGGGCTGGGATGTTTATGTGCGGGGTGGTAGAGAAAATACTGGCTTAGATGCTTTACTTTGGGCACAAGAGGTCGAAAAACGAGGAGCAGGAGAACTGCTGGTAACGAGTATGGATGCTGACGGCACTCAAGCTGGCTATGACTTAGGGTTGACAAGTGCGATCGCGGAATCTGTACAAATTCCAGTCATTGCCTCTGGTGGTGCAGGCAATTGCGAACACATCTATACGGCGCTCACAAAAGGCAAGGCTGAAGCTGCATTACTAGCATCACTACTGCATTATGGGCAATTAAGCGTCGCACAAATTAAAAATTACCTGCGCGATCGCCACGTCCCAGTGCGGTTGTAATATTGACTTACTAGACATTATCAACAACTAACCACATCTATCCTAAGTTAGACACAGTTGTAAAAAAGGGTGTTAACATTAGTGTACAAGTATTAATAAATATTAAGAATTATGTTGATTCCTATTTTATTATTTGATGTGGCGTTGGTAGCCTGGTCACTGCACCTGATGGAAAAAGCCTACGCTAATAAAGAATTTTCTCTGATGTTGGCTGGTACATTGGTTGCCTTAGCTGCTGCGGCTATGTTAGTAGTTTACTTTCTCATGGGACACTGTATGAGTTACTTATTGCAAGTTTCTTAAAAAATGCTGAGTTCTAGATGAGATTCTTTACATTTAGCAGATAAAACTTGACAAAGTATAAGATGTTAAGGCAATATAGATAACGCACTGTTAAGGGGTTATAGCTCAGTTGGTAGAGCGCTGCAATGGCATTGCAGAGGTCAGCGGTTCGAACCCGCTTAGCTCCATTTGTACATTAAATAATTGTTGTCAGTTTTAAATAATTGTTGTCCAATTTGACAGAGTTAAGGAACATGATTTAAACATTTTCCCAGCTTTCAGCCATCAACGCAGTTTTAAAGAATTATTGTCCAGAGTTGGAACCAGTTTTAAAGAATTATTGTGCAAAATTTTATTCAAAAGATATCCACGAGGCTTTAGTGAGATGGGCCCAATTTTAAAAGATAAAGGGCTGGATTCGATTGAACGCGATCGCACCAACCAAAAACAACGCCTCAAAGCACTGCGGGAACTGCTACCCACTTTTAAACAGAGATTAAACAATCGCCAGCAACTTTTGCAGCAAGGAGCGATCGCTGCACAACAGCGAGTATCTCAAAGAGTTAGCGTGGCATTTTTTCCGGTTGGCGATGGTAAGCAAATTCAACCAGGAATGAAAGTACAAATTACACCTTCTACAGTGCAAAGAGAACGCTTTGGTGGCATTATTGGTGCTGTTACCGATGTTTCTGCCTTTACCGTAACTAAAGAAAGTGCATTAAGTGTGGTCGGCAATTCGGAATTTGTGCAAGCTTTTATGTCACAAGGGCCACAAATCCAAGTTACTGCCCAACTGCAACCAGACGCTTCGACCTTCAGCGGCTATAAATGGTCTTCCTCCCAAGGGCCGCAGTTGCAAGTTACTCCTGGAACCACCACCACTGTACAAGTCACCGTGGAAGAACGCGCCCCAACTACTTTTGTCCTACCGCTATTAAAATCCTGGAGTGGCATTAACTAGATATGATGTGGTGGCAAAATCTCCAGAGGATAATCGGGCGTAAAAGCAAGCGGTATCATACTCAGACTGTACTGCAAATGGAGGTAGCAGAATGTGGAGCAGCCGCCTTGGGAATTATTTTGGCGTACTATGGTCGCATTGTCCCGCTGACAGAACTTAGGCAAGCTTGTGGAGTATCACGGGATGGTGTTAATGCTCTTAACGTTGTCAAGGCAGCTAAAACCTATGGACTCAGCGCTAAGGGCTACAAGAAAGACTTAGCTGCACTATGGCATCTCAAACTTCCTTACATTGTATTTTGGAACTTTAATCACTTATTAGTCGTAGAAGGTTTAAGCAAGGAACGAGTTTATCTCAACGATCCTGCTACTGGACGGCGTAGTGTCTCTTGGCAAGAATTTAGTGACTCCTACACAGGTGTTGTGCTTGTTTTAGAACCTGGTTCGGGTTTCCAAAAAGGCGGACGCAAACCCAGCACGATTTTGAGTTTATGGTCGCGTCTGCAAGGATCTTTTGACGCGATAATTTACTGTGTGCTAGCAGGTTTTTTGCAAGTAATTCCGGGATTAGCCATACCTGTATTTTCTCAAGTTTTTGTAGATAGTGTATTAATTGGGGGTAAAAATGAGTGGTTGCGTCCGCTAATTTTAGGGATGATTTTGACAGCCGGACTTAATGGATTTTTAACCCTGTTACAGTTGCAGTCTCTACGTCAGTTAAAAGTCAAGCTGTCCGCGAGCATGAAAAGTAAATTCCTCTGGCATATTTTACGCCTGAGCATCAGTTTTTACGATCAGCGATTTGCAGGAGAAATCAGTAGCCGTATACAACTTAACGATAGTATAGCAAACTTGCTTTCCGGGAAATTAGCTACTAGTGCGATCGCCGCAGCTTCTATATTTCTATATGTAATAGTCATGCTGCAATACGACGTATTACTGACTTTAATTGCGATCGCTTTTGTCGCTGTGAACCTAGTTACTTTGCAATGGGTAAGAAGGCATCGCACAGATACTAATACTAAGATGATGCAAGAGTATGGAAAAGTCCAGGGCATAGCGATTTCTGGTCTTCAAAGTATAGAGACGCTCAAAGCATCTGGATTAGAGTCAGATTTTTTCTCTCGCTGGGCAGGTAACTACACCAAAGCTATCAATACACATCAACAATTGGAAGTAACAAACCAAACACTGGGAATTGTACCAACATTTCTGTCAGCTAGTGCATCTCTGCTCATGTTAGCGATCGGCGGTTTGCGAGTCATGGATGGAGCCATGAGCATCGGCATGTTAGTTGCTTTTCAAGGCATGATGCACAGGTTTCTTGAGCCTGTCAATAATCTGGTTCACTTAGGAAGTGACCTGCAAGAGATGGAAGGCAATCTTAATCGCCTTGATGATGTTTTAAATAACCCCATCGATCCCCAGTTAGAACCAAAAAAAAGCAGCGAACACAAGGAAAAGAAAGATTTATCCTCTGCCCCCAAGTTGAAATTACAAGGGGATGTTGAATTACGCAATGTCACTTTTGGCTACAGCCAAATAGCTTCACCGATAATAGAAAATTTTAATCTCTGTATCAAAAAAGGACAGCGAGTTGCTTTAGTAGGTGCTAGTGGTTGTGGTAAGTCTACTATTACCAAACTTTTGTGTGGACTTTACGAACCCTGGCAGGGAGAAATTTACTTTGATGGCGAACGTAGAGAACAAATTGAGCGCCAAGTATTAGTTAATTCTATCTCTGCGGTAGACCAAGAAATCTTTTTCTTTGCTGGCAGTGTCAAGGATAACTTAACACTTTGGGACAGTACTATACCCAACGAAGATTTAGTTCAGGCTTGTGAAGATGCTCAGATTCATGATGTAATTGTCTCTCTACCAGGACGATACAATGCAGACCTGTTAGAGGGTGCTACTAATCTCAGCGGTGGTCAGCGACAACGCTTAGAAATTGCGCGTGCCTTGGTTAATCATCCCAGCATCCTGATTTTAGATGAAGCCACTAGTGCCTTAGATGCCAAGACTGAAAAACAAGTCAGTCAGAATCTAAAAGCGCGTGGTTGCACTTGCATCATTGTCGCACATCGACTTTCGACTATACAAGATTGCGATGAAATTATTGTTATCGAACGCGGAAAGATAGTTCAACAAGGAACTCATGAGCAATTACAGCAAATTGAAGGGCCATACTTGCAATTGATTCGTAGCGAACAAAACCTGGAGTTTGAATCTAGTATTACCCCAACGGCAGAAACTAATTTTGCTGATGATTCCTCTATTTCTCCCACTTCGTTAACCAAGATAGATGCTAACAAAAATCCTATCCAAAAGATAGATGCCCAATTACTCAGATTAGAGTCAAAAGAACGCCTTGAACGTGAGTTAATGACACAAACATTAGCAGAATTGGCATCTGTACTGCAACCAAGGTCTGATAAAGTAAGTAATCGCTCAACGTTGAATAAAAATCTCGATTTAGGTGACAGCCAGCAAGCTTTATTAGTCGCGGCTGGTGCTGTAGGCAAAGCTTTAGGAATTGAAATTCGCCCCCCAGCGATTTCCGAAGATTCCCAGGAAATCAAAGACTCTGTAGAGGCTCTAGCTCGCGCTTCGTGTATCCGAGTGCGGCAAATTAAATTACCCAATAACTGGTGGAGACAGGATTACGGCCCGATATTGGCATATATCGCAAAGACTAATTTGCCAGTGGCATTGTTACCAACCTCTAATAACCGTTATCAACTCTATGCGCCTGGCGAACAAACCCCTGTCCCAGTAGATGCTCGCACGGCAGCAACACTAATTCCAAATGCTTACATATTTTATCGACCGTTCAGCCAGAAACATCCCAGAGCTATTGATTTACTTCAGTTTGCTTTCCAACGACATTATAAAGAGTTGATTGTAATTTCAGGGGCGGGAATTACAGCTACTTTACTCGGAATGCTCACGCCTTTTGCTACAGCTATCTTGATTGACAAAGCTATCCCTGATGCAAATCGCGCTCTACTGGCTCAAGTTGCTTTTGGATTAGTGACCGCTACTTTTGGAACAACATTGTTTCAATTAACTCAAGGGCTGGCTACGATTAGGCTAGAAACTTTTGCCACCTCCTCTATTCAAGCAGCAGTTTGGGATCGATTACTCAATCTCAAGCTTTCTTTTTTCCGCTCTTTTTCAGTTGGTGACTTAAATTCGAGAGTCACAGCTATTAATCAAATTCACCAAAGATTGGGTAATACAATCTTAAAATCAATCCTTTCTAGCTTGTTTTCGTTGCTCAATCTTGGATTATTGTTCTACTACAATATTTCCTTAGCTCTATTAGCTTGTGCAGTCGCAGTGATAAATACTGCTGTGACTATCATCTTCGGTATTGCGATCGTCCGTAAAGCTCGCTCGGGATTAAACTATGAAGGCAAAATCTTTGGTGTGGTTGTACAGTTGATTAATGGAGTAGCTAAACTCAGAGTCGCCAAAGCTGAAACTCGTGCTTTTGCTTACTGGGGTCAACAATATACCCAACAACTAAAACTAATGCTCAGTAGGCAAGGTATTGAAGATAGTCTTGCTGCGATCAATGAAGTACTACCGACCTTAACTACTGCGGCTCTATTTTGGTTTGCTGCTAGCTTAATTGCACAGTCCCATGTATCTAGAGAACCGAGCTTATCTACTGGCACTTTCTTAGCACTTAATGTTGCTTTTAACACTTTTATAAATGCAGTAACTAGCCTCAGCAATACAGTTGTAGAAGTTTTGCAAGTCTTGCCTTTGTGGCAAAGAGCTAAACCAATCCTCCTTGCAGAACCAGAAATTACCTTCAACCAAGCAGATCCCGGAAAACTTACAGGTAGATTAGCTATAGAGCGTGTCAGTTTTCGCTACCGTAATGATTGTCCTTTGGTATTAGATAAAGTTATTATTCAGGCTCAAGCTGGAGAATTTATTGCGATTGTTGGCCCTTCCGGTAGTGGGAAATCAACTTTATTAAGACTGCTTTTAGGGTTTGAATTCCCCAAATTAGGCAAGGTTTACTACGATGGACAAGATTTAGCCTCTGTGAATATTCATGCTGTGCGCCGTCAATTAGGCGTTGTACTGCAAAATAGTCGGCTGATGTCAGCTTCTATTTTGAATAACATTACTAGTGGTGCAGCCCTGACGATTGACGAAGCTTGGGAAGCGGCTAGAATGGCGGGTTTAGCAGATGATATCGCTGCCATGCCAATGGGGATGCACACAGTCGTCAGTGAAGGCGGCAGTAATCTTTCTGGCGGACAACGACAACGGCTATTGATTGCACGAGCTTTAGCATTGAAACCGAAGATTTTACTGTTTGATGAAGCTACTAGTGCGCTCGATAACACAACTCAAGCGATAGTTAGTCAAAGCTTGGATAAATTGCAAGTCACTAGAATCGTTATTGCTCATCGGCTTAGTACCATCCGCAATGCTCACCGTATTTATGTACTTAAAGCAGGCCGAGTTGTACAACAAGGAACTTTTCAAGAATTAGCAACTATGAAAGGATTATTTGCCCAGTTGATGGCTCGGCAGATGGCATAACTATATTATTACTCCGATCGCAGACAGTACATTATCCTAACAACGCTTGACTATTACCGTCGGATCGCGGTCAATTACCGAAAAATTCGACAGCGCTCACTACAGCATTTCAAAGTTTTGGTTTTGTCTATGTCACGCTCGATTTAGAAGGTTATCGTAGTGGGAAATTAAATCAGGTTTTGTCCGCTCGGATTGCTTCAAGGTAAATGTTTTTGAGTCTAGAAGCATAGTCTTCGATGGAATGATGCTCGATAATTCTAGAGATCGATCTGATTGATTTCTCTAAAATTACTTTGCGAGCGGCAAATATTTCATGTACTGCTTGCCCAATTCCCTTACGGATCAATTTACTAATGAAGAATCTACCTTCTTTTGTCGTGGAAATTACTTCTCCTAAACTTTGATTATAAGAGTTGAATCTAGGATTTTTAGTGTTAAATCTGGACAAAACTTTTCGGTTGGCCAACCGATTTAGTTTATTCCCAATCCCCTCTTTTAAGATGAAAATATCGCGAATTTTTTTGTATTTAGCATCAGGCACTATGCCGATAATGTTTCTTTTCTCTGCATATGTATCGAACTGATAACCAATAAGCACAATTGGCTTCTCCTTTTTACAAGAGTGGCGTAACTAGAACTAAAGTATCTAGCAATTTTTAACGGTTCGAGCAGACGTGCAGTTAGGACAAGCTGGCATGAGAATTACTCAACAACAAGAACTGCCTCTACTTTAGCAATTATCATTACTTCAGTGGCACTAACAAACTTAGTACAAATTTATATATTTAACCAATTCTATCCACTTAGAAAAGTTATTATTCGGTTAAGTAGAAAAGTAGGAAAAGTGGGAAAAGTAAGATGTTTTACATAAAGCGTTGATTATTCTGTTAATAAGCTGTAAATTTGATACATTAGGCATAAATAAGGGAAAATAAACATGAATCCTTCACAAGAAGAACCCACCAAAGAAGAACTTCTAGATGGTGAGCTATCAGAGGAAGAATTGTACACAATAGCAGCCGGAACAGCAGTCGGAGCGAAAGTGAAGGCGATTCTATCTGGGCTCACATCTCTAGTTGAAAGCTCAAGTGTAGTATTTGATCCGTGTGGAAGTTAGATTGAACTGAAGAATGGAGTTCGTCTAAGTAGTGACTCTATGGTGGCAACTTTCAAACCCCGCTGCTTTCATCGTGCCAGCGAGCGTGCCGCGTTTGAGCAAGGATTATGAGCTCTTACCAGAGATAAGTGAGGCAATGATTCAAGGTGCAATGATTCGATTGATGTTGCAAAGTCTTGGTGAATAGCCCTCTTTTATCACTTTGGGAGAACCCAATCGCTGAAAGCCTTTCGAGGCTTTAATTTCTAAGTTTTGGCTATAAATTTTAGTTACTGTTAGAAAATAAAGGCTCAAAGCTTGACTCAATCAAAGTTTCAGAATCTT
>NZ_JAVRBR020000022.1:0-36417 GCF_034531165.2 Dendronalium sp. ChiSLP03b
CCTACGGTGGGCTACGCCTACGCGCCAACCAAAAGTAACTTTCATATCAATAAATTAAGCCAAAGTCCAAGTTTTAAAAAATATTTTTATGTTCTGGCGAAATCTGCAAAATATATTAGGGCGCTTGCGTAAAAACAAGCGGTGTCGCACTCCTACTCTGCTGCAAATGGAAGTAGTAGAATGCGGCGCTGCGGCTTTGGGAATTATTCTCGGTTACTACAATCGCATTGTTCCACTGACGGAACTGAGGCAAGCGTGCGGTGTCTCGCGGGATGGAGTTAGTGCCTTAAATATCTTGAAGGCTGCCAGAAATTATCGACTCAGCGCTAAAAGCTTTAAAACCAACTTAGCTGGCTTGTTGCAGTTAAAATTTCCCTATATTGTATTTTGGAACTTTAACCATTTCCTAGTGGTAGAAGGATTCGGCAAACAGCGAGTGTATCTCAACGATCCTGCTACTGGTCGGCGCATCGTCTCCTTGGAAGAATTTAGCGGTGCATACACGGGTGTGGTGCTAGTTCTAGAGCCTAGTTCAGAGTTTCAACGCGGAGGACGCAAGCCTAGCACAATCTTAGCTTTGTGGTCGCGGCTGCGAGGCTCCATTAGCGCATTAATTTACTGCGTGCTGGCAGGATTTTTGTTAGTAATTCCGGGGCTGGCGCTACCTGCATTTTCCCAGGTATTTGTAGACAACGTATTAATTGAGCATCGATATGAGTGGTTGCGTCCCTTAATTTTAGGCATGATCTTCACAGCCGGACTCAGTGGATTTTTGACGGTGCTACAGTTGCAGTTTTTGCGTCAAATGAAAATTAAGTTGTCCGTGGGCATGAAGAGTCGTTATCTGTGGCACATTTTACGCCTACCCGTTAGTTTTTACGATCAGCGGTATGCTGGGGAAATCAGTAGCCGTATGCAACTCAACGACAGCATTGCCGACATGCTTTCGGGTGAATTAGCGACTACAGTTATCGCAGCAGCGTCAGTATTTCTATATGTAATAGTGATGTTGCAATATGATGTTGTACTAACTTTAATTGCGATCGCCTTTGTCGTTATCAACCTGACTGCCTTGCAGTGGGTGAGAGGGCGGCGCGTAGATGCCAATATTAAACTCATCCAAGAAGAGGGAAAAGTTCGCGGCGTAGAAATTTCTGGTCTTCAGAGTATGGAGACGCTAAAAGCATCTGGCTTAGAGTCAGATTTTTTCTCCCGCTGGGCGGGTCACTATGCCAAAGCCATCAACACCCAGCAGGAATTAGAGGAAACAAACCAGACAATAGGTGTTTTACCATCTTTTCTCTCAGCGATCGCTTCCATGTTGCTTTTAGTTGTAGGTGGTTTGCGAGTCATGGATGGAGCCTTGAGCATCGGTATGTTAATAGCCTTTCTCGGCATGATGCAAAGGTTTTTCGCCCCAGTCAGTAATCTCATCAGCTTAGGAAGCGAACTCCAAGAGATGGAAGGTAATCTCACTCGCCTTGATGATGTCTTACGTAACCCCATTGACCGACAGTTGGAGCAGGGGAGCAGGGGAGCAGGGGAGCAGGGGAGCAGAGGAACAGGGGAGAAAGAGGACAATTGCAATCTTTCCCCTCTGCCCCTCTGCCCCTCTGCCCCCTTGCCTAAATTACAGGGGTATGTTGAATTACGCAATGTGACATTTGGCTATAGTCCAATTGCGCCACCGCTGATTGAAAATTTTAATCTTTCGCTCAAGCCGGGGCAGCGAGTTGCCTTGGTGGGTGGAAGTGGTTCTGGTAAGTCTACTGTTGCCAAACTTTTATGTGGGCTGTACGAACCGTGGCAGGGAGAAATTCGATTCGACGGCAAACCCAGAAAACAAATTTCTCGCCAAGTACTAGCCAATTCTATTTCTGTCGTAGAGCAAGAGATTTTGTTATTTGCTGGCAGCGTCAGAGACAACTTGACGCTTTGGGATACTACCATACCTGACAGTCATCTTGTCCGAGCTTGTCAAGATGCAGCGCTTCACGATGTAATCCTTTCACTGCCCGGAGGCTATCATGCTGACCTTTTGGAAGGTGCTACTAATTTAAGTGGTGGTCAGCGACAGCGGCTAGAAATTGCCCGCGCTTTGGTGAATAATCCCAGTATCCTGATCGTGGATGAAGCCACCAGCGCTCTGGATACCGAAACAGAAAAGACCGTCACTCGTAATCTGCGGTTGCGCGGTTGCACTTGCATCATCGTGGCGCATCGACTCTCGACCATCCGAGATTGTGATGAAATTATTGTCCTCGATCGCGGCAAGATAGTCCAACGGGGAAGCCATAAAGAATTACAACAAGTTGAAGGGCCGTATTTACAATTAATTCGTAATGAGGGAGCAGGAGAGCAGAACAGGGGAGCAGGGGAAGAAATTACTCCCTTGTCCCCCTTGTCTATTTTGTCTCCCTCATCTCCCTCATCCCTCTTGTCCTTCTCAAACCTCAAAGGACAACATTATCGTTTTCAATGCAATGAATCGCTACTGCTAGATGACCCCGAGACAATTTGGTTAGTGAAATCTGGTTACTTGGCGCTATTTGCGATCGCAGTTAATAATGGCATTCCAGAAGGCACCCGTCGCTATTTATTTAGTAGCACAGCAGGACAGGCGATGTTTGCCACTGCACCAAGTTTAGAGGGCAAGCAGCAAGAGATTTTAGCAGTGTCGCTAGAGGAGACAGAAATTTTCAAAGTATCCAGAGCCGACTTTAACCAGTTGTTTGCTGGCGCTAATAGAGAAATAGTAACTCTCATAGAACGGTGGATTTATCAATTAGGTTCAGTACTTGCTGGCATTACTACACCAACGACACCAACATCGCTTGCTGGAATCCACCACTTCTCCTTAGTCGAAGACCAAATCTACCAGCCGCATCAAATATCGTGGGTGCAAATTCTCCAAGGGCGCGCTAGATGGATGGGATTTGAGGAACTGCCGTTAACTTCTGCCTCTAGAATGTTGCCTTTAGCTGCAAACATGTGGTTACAAGCAGATAACACTGTAGAGTTGCAAAGTGCTAACACCACAGAAATCGAAGATATAAATTCCTTGTTAGGTGGTTTGTCCCAACTCCAAACCTACTTCCTTCACTGCATTAATCTGCTGCAACGGCAGGAAATGGATGCAGAATTGCTGAGATTTCAAGCCAGGGAACGTCTTGAAAGCCAAGTGATGCAAGAGACGTTAGCAGAATTAGCATCTGTATTACCACAGTCAAAGTCAGACAGGCTAAATAATAGTTTAGGATTTAATACTAGTCTTGATTCAACTGACCCAGACCAAGCCTTACTAATTGCTGCTGGTGCCGTCGGACGAGCATTAGGAATTAAAATTTGTCCCCCAGCTGCCTCAGAAGATTCTAATCGAGTGCAAGACCCCGTAGAAGCGATCGCCCGTGCTTCGCGTATCCGCGTGCGACGGATTCAGTTGCGGGACAGCTGGTGGCAAAAGGATTGCGGTGCAATGTTGGCATTTACGCTGGCGGATAAACTGCCAGTGGCACTATTACCAGTGTCTGATACACGATACAAACTCTACATTCCTGGGGAACGAATGCCTATCTCTGTCGATGCCCGCATAGCAACAGCTCTAGCTAAGACTGCCTACGCGTTCTATCGACCTTTACCCGATAAAAAGCTGAAAACTTTTGATTTGCTTCAGTTTGCCCTCCAAGGACATTACAAAGAGCTAATTGTAGTTTTGGTAATGGGAATGACCGTCAGCCTGTTAGGAATGCTGACACCTCAAGCTACGGCTATCCTCATTGACAAAGCTATCCCAGATGCTAATCGAGGCTTGTTGACCCAAATTGCTGTTGCTTTGGTGGCTGCTGCCTTTGGCGGAATGCTGTTTCAACTAGCTCTTGGGTTTGCCACCATTCGGCTGGAAACTTTTGCCGATTCCTCTACTCAAGCCGCAGTGTGGGATCGATTGTTAAACTTGAAAGCTTCCTTTTTTCGCTCTTTTTCAGTTGGTGACTTGGATTCTAGAGTCACAGCTATTAGTCAAATTCGCCAGAGACTAGGTAACACAGTCTTAAAAACAATCTTCTCCAGTTTGTTCTCGCTACTGAATCTGGGATTGTTATTTTACTACAATGTTTCCTTAGCTTTAATAGCTTGTGCAGTGGCACTGGTAAATATTGCCGTCACTATCATCTCTGGTGTTCTCATTGTCCGTAAAGTTCGCCCATTACTGGAGCTGCAAGGACAAATCTTTGGCGTGATGGTGCAGTTAATTAATGGAGTTGCCAAACTCCGAGTCGCCAAAGCTGAAGCCCGCGCCTTTGCCTACTGGGGTAAACAGTATACGCATCAACTGAAATTAATGCTGAGTACCCAAGGCATTGAAGACAGCCTCGCGGTAATCAATCAAGTATTACCTGTGTTAACCACTGCCGCCCTCTTCTGGTTTGCTACGAGCTTAATTGGGCAGTCCCAAACTCCTGGAGGAGGTGGTTTATCCACTGGCACTTTTTTAGCATTCAACGTTGCTTTTGGCACGTTTATTAATGGGGCCACTAGCTTAAGCAGCACAGTTGTGGAAGTTTTGCAAGTCTTACCCTTGTGGCAACGGGCCCAACCAATTTTGGAAGCTGAACCGGAAATTAGTTCCGCTCAGGCAGATCCGGGCAGGCTATCGGGCAAATTAGTTGTAGACCGTGTAACTTTCCGCTATCGCGACGATGGCCCCTTGACGCTGGATGATGTCAACATTCGTGCTGAACCGGGAGAATTTATTGCCATTGTTGGGCCTTCTGGCAGCGGTAAATCAACTTTATTGAGGTTACTATTGGGGTTTGAATTCCCGAAATCTGGCACGATTTACTACGACGGACAAGACTTAGCTTCTTTGGATATTCATGCTGTACGCCGTCAATTGGGTGTGGTACTGCAAAATAGTCGGTTGATGTCAGCCTCTATTTTTGAGAATATTGCCAGTGGTGCCTTGGTGACGATGGATGAAGCTTGGGTAGCAGCTCAAATGGCAGGTTTGGCGGATGACATTGCGGCGATGCCGATGCAGATGCATACAATCGTTAGTGAGGGAGGTAGTAATCTTTCTGGTGGACAACGACAACGGCTGTTGATTGCTAGGGCATTGGTGTTGAAACCCCGGATTTTGCTATTCGATGAGGCGACTAGTGCTTTAGATAACAGAACCCAGGCAATTGTCAGTGAAAGTTTACAACAGCTAAAGGTAACTAGGGTTGCGATCGCCCATCGTCTCAGCACTATTCAAAACGCTGACCGAATTTACGTACTCGCAGGTGGCAAGGTAGTGCAGCAGGGTAGTTTCGCTGAACTAGGAAATCAATCAGGGCTATTTGCACAACTCATGATGCAACAGTTGCTTTAACTGGGTTGACAGGCTAAGTACGGCTTTGTGTAAAATCGTGGCGAATTGAGGGTTAAAATTTAAATGCAAAAGGGTACAGAGGTAAACGCAAAGGCACATAAAGAATTCGCTACGTACTGCCTACCCAATGCAATGGCTCGAAAATTCAAAATCCTAAATGCTATTAGAATGCTTGTAGGGTAAGAACCGAAATTTACTTGCAGTAATTATTGGAGTACTACTGCAAGTAATTTTGATGTAAAGATGGTATGGTCAGACTTTAGTATAGCGATAGTACTTTTGTTTTAATCAAAAACAGTTGTTGATTTGCTTTTTTGATTAACAAAAACCAGAAATTAGTACATTCGTGGTACTCAAGACTAGAATAAAAGCTAAAAACGTTGAATTTACGTTGTTATCATGATACCTATCGTTATTGAACAATCGGGTCGAGGCGAACGCGCTTTTGATATCTACTCACGACTGTTACGTGAGCGCATTATCTTCTTAGGTCAACAGGTTGATAGCAACTTAGCTAACTTAATTGTTGCCCAATTGCTGTTCTTGGATGCTGAAGATCCGGAGAAAGACATTTATATGTACATCAATTCTCCCGGTGGTTCAGTGACGGCCGGTATGGGCATTTTTGACACAATGAAGCACATTCGTCCAGATGTCTGTACCATTTGTACTGGATTGGCGGCAAGTATGGGTGCTTTTCTTCTTAGCGCTGGTGCTAAGGGTAAGCGGATGAGTCTACCCCATTCTCGGATTATGATCCACCAACCTCTTGGCGGCGCACAAGGACAAGCGACTGATATTGAAATTCAAGCGCGGGAAATTCTGTACCACAAGCGGCGGTTAAATGAATATTTAGCAGAACACACTGGTCAGCCAATTGAGCGCATTGCAGAAGATACCGAACGCGACTTTTTCATGTCGCCAGAAGAAGCCAAGGAATATGGCTTGATTGACCAAGTGATTGACCGTCATTCTGCTGGTAGCCGTCCAGCAGTTGCTGTTGTCGGTTAAATAGTTGTCAGTAGTCAGTTGTTAGTTGCTACTGACTGCTGACTATTGCTCGTTAACCCCCTGCTGAGTCTGGCTGAGATTCTAAGTATCTTAAGAAATCTAATAATTCTTCTTCTGTTAATAAAATACGCGATCGCTTGCCATACATTTCAATCAGATAATATCGTCCCCACTCTACTGTCCAGCCTAAACGCTGCATTTCAACATCGGTTTTAATCACTAATTCAGAAAAATCAATCGGTTCAGTTTCTGCTTGGATTTCCTTTAATTCTTCACTTGGTCTAGATTGGGATTCAGGAGCAATAGTGTATGAAAAGAAATTTGGTGTAGGTTCAGATTCTAAATATCTAAGGAGATCTAGTAATTCTTCTTCAGTGAGTAAACAGCAAGCTTGGTTGGCGTAGGTATTAAAGAGATATAGCAATCCTAAATGATTCATGAGAAAACACCATAATCATGTAGCTTAGTAAAGTTAAATATTTGACCATGTACAGATAACTCAAATAAACTCTTGACTACAGAGAAAGAATCACACAGAAAATAAAACTCTCGAATCAATCATGAGCGCTTGTAACCAAATGTCTTCTACAGGGTTTTGTTGTGGAGCATGGGGCGCAAATCTTTCACAAGTAACTAACCATTCCTCTGGTTGGAGTTGACTATTTAAAGATTCTAAATAATCTTTGATGGGTTGGGAACGGTGGTAACTTGCTCCATCCCAAATAATTAATAATTGTGCTTGAGGGCGTTGTACGCGAAGATATTCTAAAAACTTAATCGTGTTTTCCGAGTTACTTTTTTTGGCTGGGTAAATGAGGAATTCCTTAGTTTTGTAGTCTAACGCCCCGTAATATGTTTGTTTCTCACGGGCATTAATGACTGGAATCGTGACGCGTTCACTAGTTTTTCCCCACACGTATCCACATATATCGCCCCAGAGTAAATGACATTCATCAATCATCAATACCACTAGCTCTCCCGACTCTATTTCAGGATGTCGTGCTGCCAATAACTCACAAATCTCTTTTTTTTTAAGGCGACCTTATCTGGCTCGTGTTTTGGATTATTGGCTTGTGCTTTCTTCCACCTAATACGTGCTGTCTCAAACAAATCATAGTAACTTTATATTTTTTTGAGATAGTGACGGCATTCCTCTTTTCTCCATCCTAATCTGTATATTTCGATATCAGTTTTAGCCAATACCTCAGATAAATCTATAGGTTCCATAAATGTATTCAGGTTTCAATAGTCCATGTCATTTGTCATTAACCTTCACCAATGACAAATAACAATTGACTATTAACTAATTAAAATCCCGCTACTGGGTCTGGTTGAGATTCTAGGTATCTCAAGAAATCCAACAATTCTTCTTCGGTAAGCAAAGAGCGTCCTAATTTTCCATAAGTTTTTTTGAGATGTTCTTTTCCCTGGTCTTTTGTCCAGCCTAGGCGCTCGATTTGGACATCTGTTTTCGCAAGTATATCGGATAGATTCACTGGCTCAGCTTTCTTCTTTTTCTTGCTAGCCCCTGTCAAATTACTCACATTGTCTTGAGAACTATAACTACGCGGTGTAAATGGTGTGACATTACTGGCAGTAGTACTGGGAAAAAGTGGAGTTTCTAACTGGTTGTCAGACATCATATCTAAGTTTTCGACTGGGGGATCGAATTCTATTTCGCGATCGCTAGTTACGGTAAAACTTGGATTTAAATCTTGGCTATAGGTATCACTTTTACTAGTGCTTTGTGTGTTGCTTGTTACTACATCTGCTTTAATATTCTGTTCCTTGACAGGTGGTATGGATATTTCTTTACTATTGGTCCCTGACCACTGACTACTGCCAAAATCCTTATCTGTTGCAGAGGAATAAGTCTTATTCAATCCCACTGATGTTTTCAAGTCGGGATTTGGTTGTGCTTGCTGTGATGAAGTTTTTGGAAAAGATTCTACCGTCGCTTGTGGCGAACTGGTTATTCCCAAAACCATCAGCGCCCTAGTTCTGGCTTGGTCTTCTGCTACTTCTATGGTTTCTGCTGCTGCCATACCAGTAGCGCGGGTTACACCTTCTATTTGTACGCTTGCCCGGACAATATATTTTCCTTGAAAAATTTGTACTAATTCCGAAATTAAATTGCCGTTGGGATACAAGCTCTGGAATTGAGCCAACATAATACTGCCACCAATCTAAGTCTGCTGAATAACGGGGTTGATGCTACCTGTGTGTCCCAGTACATAATCGCCCCTTGTTGATATTTTCTCCTATCCAAGTTACTAAAAAAGCTTTGCTAGATTTGAAACCTTAATAGAGATAGAGGCATTTTAATTTTACGTCTCCCAACTCCTCTATGGACAGAAAAAGATGTAACGATAAGTAGACTACTTTTTTTCTGTGTCGCTGATTTCTCTTTTGTCTTTGTGCAAAAAATTCTTTATGGGCACCATCTTTTAGGAGTTTAACCCAAAGCGATCGCTCAAGATTTAAAATTGCCTACATAGGCAAAGGCAAAAATTTCTGGCGATCGCATCGCTTTTTGTGTACTGTTCGTGCGTCGATTCTGTGTTCCAATTGTAGCTGTAGCAGTTTTTTCAGCCAATTTTTGGCGACTGCTGACTTATGCTAAGTGGTCTTGCCTTCAATGCTATACTGATTACCCAATTCTATATCCGGAACTATTTCCTGGAAGTGCGCTCTAAATCTACAATAATGGAGATAAGGTTCGCCCTCACTGCTTGTTAAGCTGCTTAACCAATTGTTACCGATTCTACATGTGGGAAAATTGGATTTATCAGCGGTTTCTCCTAGTTAAAAATCAGAGTCTAATGGCGTAAGAGTACCTTTAAGCTAGACAATCAAACACCTGTGGTTTCCCCTGATAACGCTTTTGAGCTGCGTGGAGAGTTACAACAACCCACCCTCTCAAAAACCCGTCGCGTAATGACCAAGTGGGGCAATCCCATTAGGTAGACTTTTTGAGTTTGGTTAGGTAAAGAGACTTTAACGCAGGCGAACTCTGAAATTGTTGTGCAGTGAGAAGTTCTAGGGTCGGCTTCCTTCCCTGGAATCAGAACCCTTCGTTTCCAGCTAGTGGAAGAAGGCGAAAGTAGGGGAGCAGAGGGGAGGACACTTCCGTGCGGTTCGGGGGTCGCAGTCTTGGCGGTGAGGCAGTCCGCTCTTGGGGAAACCCCAAGAGGAGGAACTGCCGAACCCGTAAGGGTTCCCGTCGATTGCGATAGCGTAGCGTTAGCGACGTTAAGAGTGTCACCCCCGAACCCGAAGGGGGGTTCCCCCGTTGAGGAGCCAGTGCGTTGGGGAGACAGCGTTGTGGGCGGGTTTACCGACTTGAAGCGACTGTCGTCGGCTCTGCCGACTTGAAGTAACTGGCGTGAAAGTGTCCGTTGCAGAGGGGCAGAGGGGCAGAGGAAAAATAACAACTGACCACTGACAACTAACTCCTAACTCCTGTACAGACGCGATTAATCGCGTCTCTACTCCTAACTCAGCAACGCCAGTTGCTACAACGCAGGAAACCTCCTCAGCACTCAACACTGATGATGCACTAGTGTCTGTAAGCCACAAGAGGGAATACAGGAAAGAACCAGAGTAAACCATAAATGATGTTTTGACCAAAGGTCGGTTCACTGCATGGAATTTTCAATCGCTACACTCCTTGCCAATTTCACTGATGATAAATTGGTAGCTCGTAAAGTTTTGGAAAAGAAACTTGGTTGCGAGGACGAAGCTAGTTTACAAAAACTTCACATTGCCTTGGAAGTCCTAGAAAAAATTGGCATTTTGGTGAAAGAACGCGGCAAGTATCGCCGGGTGACAGAAGAGGGAACGATCGAAGCAAAGCTACGTTGTTCTAGCAAAGGTTTTTGCTTTGCCATTCAAGATGTGGAAGGAGCCGAAGATATTTATATTCGCGAAAGTCATCTCAGTAATGCCTGGAATGGCGATCGCGTTTTGGTGAGAGTTCTCAAAGAAGGTAGTCGCCGCCGTTCTCCAGAAGGAGAAGTCAAGCTGATTTTAGAACGTTCTAATCACACTTTACTGGCACGGATTAAACAAGTAGAAAGCAGTTTTCGGGCAGTACCTCTAGATGACCGACTGCTGTTTGAACTTAAAATCCAAACAAACGGCATGAAATTGGAAGAGGCAATCGACCACCTTGCACATGTAGAAGTCCTACGTTACCCCTTAGCACAATATCCTCCTTTGGGTCGGGTGGTGCAAATTCTTGGTAGCGATGCCGAAGCCGCTGCTGATATCGATTTAGTCACATGTAAGCATGACTTATCCCGTAGTTTCCCGGAAGGAGTGCAAGAAGCAGCGGCAAGGTTGCCCAAAAAACTGCTAAAAGCAGACCTAAAAAACAAACTGGATTTACGTAAGTTATTTACTTTCGCGATCGCCGGCAACAACGGAGATGCCAAAGCGATCGAAAATGCTTTGAGTTTGGAAAAAACTGTCACTGGAAATTGGCTTTTGGGCTTTCACGTTGCCGATGTTTCTCACTACGTACAACCTGACGAACCTTTAGATAGAGAAGCACTCAAGCGTGGGAGGTCGGTGTACCTCGGAGAATTAGTGCTGCCGATGTTGCCAGATACTGTAACAGAACGCTGTTCTTTGGTGCCTGGAAGCGATCGCCTGGCTATCTCATTTTTGATTACAATCGATCCCGAATCGGGACAAGTGTTGGATTGGGAAATGCAACCCAGCGTTATTAACGTCAAAACCGCACTCAGTAGACAAGACGCAGAAGCCATTCTCCAAGATAAATCTTCGGGAGCATCACAAGAAGTAGTTGAGCTGCTGCAAGAATTAGATAAATTACACAAAGCTGTCAAACAGGTACGATTAGCTCGTGGTAGCTTGCAATTGAATCTGCCTTCTAGCCAAAACCCCTACCATGATGAGGGGATTTTGGGGGCTGTAGTCGTGAATGACTTACCTATGCGATCGCTTTTAACAGAGTTGGTGCTACTAGTCAATGAACTGATGGCCAATCACCTGAGTGCTTTAGGTGTTCCCGCTATCTGGCGAGTCCAAGGTACACCCGATCCCGAAGATGTCCAAGAAATGCTGAAATTGGCGATCAATTTAGGCGTAGAACTGTCATTAGAGCCAGAAGTAGATATTCAACCACTAGATTATCAACATTTAACTAGAGCTTTTGCTGAATCGCCATCAGAGCAAGTTTTAACTTATCTATTACAGGATACGCTCAAGCCAGCTGCCTACAGCACCACTAAAGGACTGCACTTTGGTTTGGCACTACAGCAATACACCCACTGTAGTTCCCCCTTGCGGCGCTATCCAGATTTGCTCATGCAAAGAGTGTATTATCAGCTACTAGAACACGGACGAGATCGCCGCAACACCCGTGTCAAAGAACGAGTTAACCTGCGTCACTCCTCAAGCCACGGGGAAATTAACTGGAACGTCCTCCCCCCAGAATTGCAACAAGAACTACAAAGCGATTTGACTAGGGTGATTATCCAGATTAACGATCGAGAAAAAGAAGTTCAAGAAGCTGAAGCTGATTTAGCAGGATTGCAAAAAGCCCAACTGATGAAACAGCGTATTGGTCAAGTGTTTCAAGGCGTAATTACTGGCGTACAATCCTATGGCTTCTTTGTCGAAATTGAAGTACCAGCAGCAGAGGCGAAGGTCGGTAGCAATCCAGGTGTACCTTTACGGGTAGAAGGATTGGTACACGTCAGTTCGCTCAAAGACGATTGGTATGAATATCGCGCTAGACAACAAGCACTGTTTGGTCGCAAAAATCGCGCTTCTTATAGACTAGGCGATCGCGTAGCCGTACAAGTTAAAAGTGTTGATTACTATCGCCAGCAAATTGATTTAGTCACCGTCGGCAGTGATGGTGTACCAAAAGGATTGAGTATTGGTGATGTTAATGGCGATGTATCAGATATCTACCTACCAAACGATATGGAACCTGATGATTTAGATTCTTATGGTGATGATGAATAAGGGGGACTGGGGATTAGGAGAGCAAGGGAAGCTGGGGAAGAAAAATTCCAAATACCACTGACAATTGACTACTGACTCATTCCCAATTCCCAATTCCCAATTCCTAATCCCTAATAAAATCGCGTGTTACATCACACTAAGCCTCTTATAGTGGGCATATCAGGTGCATCTGGTCTAATCTACGCTGTTCGCGCTCTCAAATATTTACTTGCAGCGAACTATGAGATTGAATTAGTTGCTTCTAAATCAACATACATGGTTTGGCAAGCGGAACAGGATATTCGGATGCCAGCAGAACCCGCAGGGCAAGAGCAATTCTGGCGAGAGCAAGCTGGAGTAGCTCTTGCAGGTAAACTACGCTGCCATCCCTGGAGTGATGTTGGAGCCAATATTGCTAGTGGTTCCTTTCGTACCCTAGGGATGATTATCATGCCATGCAGTATGAGTACAGTGGCAAAGCTAGCAGTTGGTTTGAGTTCCGACTTACTAGAACGAGCAGCGGATGTTCAGCTCAAAGAAGGACGAAAGCTAGTTATCGTTCCTCGGGAAACGCCTTTTAGCCTGATTCACCTGCGTAACTTAACTACTTTGGCAGAAGCTGGAGTTAGAATTGTCCCTGCCATTCCCGCTTGGTATCACAATCCTCAAACCATTGAAGATTTAGTTGATTTTGTAGTTGCCCGTGCTTTAGACCAACTAGATATTGACTGCATTCCAATTCAGCGGTGGCAAGGTCATCGTTAAAGTATGAAGTATGAAGTGTGAAGTATGAAGTAGAAATTATTCATACTTTATTCTTTATCCTTTATCCTACCTTTCGGGAACGGCAAAGCCGTACATCCTTTCTTATGGCTGTAATTCGCTTAATTCTGTTGGTAGCTGTACTGGGAGGACTAACACTGTTGTTAGTTCAAAATTGGTCACCTGTCCTATCGCTAGTATTTTTAGGTATGCGAACTCAACCATTACCACTAGCAATGTGGATTTTGTTCAGTACTACCGCTGGAGCTTTGACTTCTGTATTAATAACTACCTTGTTTAAATTGTCAAATTATTTTGGGGGACAACGTCAAACCACGTTCAGGTCAAGAGCGAGTTCACCTCGTGCAGCTAACCGTACAGAACCCACGCCTCCCCCTTACACCCCGCCACCGCCAGCTAGTAAAACAGAGTACGCTACTAGTGAAGAGTTTGATGATTGGGAGACAAACAGCAATGCAGACGATGATTGGAACTTTGACGAAAAGCCAACACAAGCACCTAACCCCAATCCTAAAACTCAACCGTTTCGAGACTCTCAAACCTACGAACGCCAACAAGAACCTCAAAGCAGTTCTCAATCTGGTTCAGTCTACTCCTACAGCTATCGCGAGCCCAAAAATACTGCGGCAGGAAAAACGGAATCTGTTTACGATGCTGATTACCGGGTAATTATCCCACCTTATCAACCACCGATTAATAATCAAACCGATAATACTGATGATGATTGGTCATTTTTTGAGGACGACGATGAGGATGAAGACAAGCCCTCCCGTCGTTGAGAGATAGGGTATTACGTATCTACTTAATCCCACATTGTTCGCGGGACTCTTGCTTGACTTTACCGTTCATGGCAGCTTCCTGCAAAGTCATGAAAGCATTAAAATCTTCTAGGTCATATCTAGTAGTCAATAGCTGTCGTAGTTGATTTTCTGCTTCAACCGTCAAATAGCCGGTTGCTAAAGCTTGTTGCACAACGTCACGAATTCGAGCCATGGTTGATGCCTCTTACATACCACATTGATTCATTTGAGCGTACTCGGGTGGGTTATGCAGTAGTTTTTGTGCCTAAACCTTCAAATTTGCAAACCTTTTTTGTACAATGTCAGAGAGTCAGTCATTTTTTACACCATTAGTTGCAATATCTATTGATTAGAGCCTGCTATAACTAAATTTTAGAAGTTCCATACTGTGCTGTTATAAGCATAGTATTGTGTACCACTGAAATTTATCCACCAGAGAGAGTCCTGCTAGTTTGTGTTGACAGAATTTGTTCTCTTAAAGTTTCAAACAAGCTTTATTAAATTTCCGTTAAGCCTAAAGATACCTAACCAACAACTGCTAAGTCACCTAACGCAAGTTATTAAATTCGTTATAAATTCATCTTTTATTTATTCAGACTTCATCGAAGAATCGTTAGGATATTGCCTGGGTTACAATTAATACATAAATAAAATGGCAGCAAATGATTCAAATCAAATAGAAGAGGAATTTGTAGAAGCTAAAAATAATTGGGAGTTAGAAAAGTTATACGTAGATTTGGCATCAACAAAAGGAAAAGCTCTAACACCTGTAGAAAAAAAATTCCTGAGAGGTTTGCTTTGTGGCTGTAGTCCTGCGGAAATTGCAAGTATAGTTTATCAAAGTCGCAGTAGCAGTACTGTAAGAGTTTATCTATCTAATGGATTATATAAATATATTGAAGAAATGCTAAGTAACCAAGCAGGATACTCAGTCAAAGTCAAAAATTGGAGTCGCGTAACTCATTTATTAGAAAAAGCAGGGTATAAAAAAGGTAGGTTGCAATTACAACCAACAATTAACGTTAGAAAAGCGCAGAAAGAACAAGAAACTGATTTAGTAAAAATTCGATCGATCCAAATCCAAGATTGGGGCGAAGCAATAGATGTTGGTGGGTTCTACGGACGGACGACAGAACTGGCAAAAACTCAACAATGGATTGTGCAAGAGCGCTGTCGGCTATTAGTACTCTTGGGTATGGGTGGAATTGGTAAAACCGCTTTTTCTGTCAAACTAGCACAGGAAATTCAAGACGAGTTTGAATATGTTATCTGGCGATCGCTACGTCTTGCCCCTTCCTTAGAGGTGATATTAGATCGACTAATTCAAATTTTATGCCCAAAGATAGATACAAAAATCACACAAACAGTAGATGGTAAAATTTCGCAATTAATAGATTGTTTGCGCTCTTCACGTTGTCTAATTGTTTTAGATCATTTTGACTCGATTTTAGTTAGTGGCGAAAATAATGGGGAAACAGAACATTTTACGACATCTACTAGCCTAAGTATAAAAAACGATTCTTTATCCTACCTTTTATCTCCAATTCAATATCGTAAAGAATACGAGATTTATGGTGAGTTGATTAGACGAGTGGGAGAGTCACAACATCAAAGTTGCTTAGTGTTAACGAGTCGAGAAAAAACTCAAGAAATTGCTTCTTTAGAAGGAAAAAAGCTATCTGTTCATTCCTTAAAATTGACTGGCTTAAGTAAGGCAGAAATTCTCTTAATTCTGGAAGCTAAAGGCTTTGCTAATATCTCAAAAGAGGCGAGTCAAATCTTATTTGACTGGTATGCAGGTAACCCTTTGTTTATTAAATTAGTTGCTACCGCTATTCAAGAACTATTTGGCGGCAATATCGACGAGTTTCTGAAACAGGATACTGTGGTTTTTGGAGACATTCGAGCAACTTTAGACGAGCAGTTCAATCGCTTGTCTCACCTAGAAAAACATATGGTGTACTGGCTAGCTGTCAATCAAGATGCGGTTTCAGTGCGGAAGCTGCAAGAAAACAGCATCCCAGGATTATCACAAAGATTATCACAAAGATTAATCTTGGAAGCTATGGAGTTATTACAAAAGCGCTCGCTCATTGAAAGTCAAGCATCCTACTTTTCCCTCAGTCCAGTCTTGATGGAATATGCACTTGAACGATTAATAGAGGAAAATTTTAAATTCAGCAAAGAGAAAGAGGAAAATTTATTGATGAGCCATACAATTTTTGCAACGCAACTGAAAGACTATATGGAAGAAAGTCACATAGAAGGCGGGGATTCTGCGTAAAGTAAGTCTAAACAACTTGTAATTTGATGAATTAAATTAAATTGATAATAATATATAGCATTTCTATCTAATTTGTGAAAATTGAAAAACAAGATCCCCGACTTATCTAATAAGTCGGGGATCTTGTTTTTGACTGTTTTCAATACCGCAGCGGCGTTCCCTCCTGCAGCACTGATTCACCGCAACGAACTGGCTCCCCATGAGCGACTGCCGAAAGGCTTCCCCGTTAGCGCAACTTCATAAAGAATTAGTAAGTATTATTACAAACCTATTAGCTCTAGATCGAGGTAAAACTGTGTTATCGTGCAACGCAATTTTGTCTTTGGCTGTGGGGGTGAAAATACTTACGAGTAACAGTGTGATAATGATAATTAGATAAAATTACTGGTATTCGTAAGTTCTGAAAACAAATTTGCGAAGTATAAAAGTTGTCAAAAATTACTCTCAAATCAAAACTTATATTGCTCATCCTTATGGGTTTTAAGTTTTTACCTAATTGTGGTGGCATCTGCACTAGCCTATGCTATGCACATCATCGAAGGCTACTTATCAGCAAGTTAGGTGATTTTTTGGTGCGTAGTAGCGTTACCATTGTTTATCCTGGAATTGCGATCGCCAACTCCCATCACCCAAGCTAAACCTGAATTAAAATTACTCTTGGCATTAGCAGGAGCTTTTACCTTTGTTTTATCAACATCGAAAATGCTTTAAGGTAAATCTGTATGTCATTCTTTTGTTATTTGTATGTACTTTATGTGTAGATTTCTCTATCAAGATGAGTCAATAGTCAATTGATATTAGACTGTATATTGCCTAGGACAGTATGGTGATTGCTAATAAAAAACTTTAGAAATAAAGTTTAGCAAAACTTCCTACCTCAAAATTGGCTTTTTACGGGTGTTTCGCTTGCTATGAAAAATATTTTTATTTGATAAAATTTACCAAAGCCAAACTATACACTACAATTTATACACACTTGTCAAATACAAAGTCGATCGTATATCTTTTTGCAATTAAGGGGCAAAATGCCCTTTGATTGACAAGTTACCCAAATTAATTATGGAAGGTCAAAAATGACTGCTTTTTCTCGTATTTCAGTATTCCGGAAGACTGCTGGTGTTACTTTATCTAAGCCTGTTCAGGTAACACTTTATATGCTGTTATCTTCTTTAGTTATCTGGACTGTGTTGTTTTCCACCTATCCTGCGGCTCATAACACAACACACTCAATGCGTCACCACACCTTAGGTGTTGCATGTCATTAAATTATCATAATTCCAAGATTTTTTAGGTAGCATTAGCTTTGCTAAGACCCTTGACAAATTTATGGCACTAAAATAAAGCTAATTTTGCACCAGTGTTTTTTCTTGGAAAGAATTTTAGGTAATGTAGAGATGCTTTGTTTGACATTTCTACATTACCTTAACTTGATTTCAAATGATATCTGTTCCATTACTAAATCCTTTGACTTGAATTACTCGACCTTGTAGTAAATATTAAGTCACTTATTTGGGAGTAAACTTAGCCTACTGCTATCAAGGTATGAATCGCAAAAGATATAAATTTTCTACAATTACCTTAAAATTTCATGAAAAAATATCGTCTGTTCGGAGTTATTAGCGCTGTTTGCATTGCGTTGTCAATTATTTATTCATTTGTTGGGGTTTCTCAAACTCCTACACCCAGAGTACAACTCTCCACGAACCCACCTCTAGAACATATTCTTCCGTTTGAAGCACAAGCAGAAAAACCACAATCTCCCGTCACTCTGACACTACAAGCTATTAATGCCGCAGGTAAACCGTTAGAAAATGCCTTAATTAGCCTAGAAATTCTGACACCCCTATCTAATCCTTTTTTGACTACAGATTTTCCGATTGTTGAGGGAACAAGATTACTACAAATGGATGCTGCTGCACCTAATGGTAAGTTAGAAATTCAACAGATATTACCCATTCGTGGCAATTATCAACTACGAGTGCATGTGTCACCTTTAGTTGCAAATGCTTTTGCTCCCTATGACCAAACCTTGAATTTGAATGTTCGGGAAAATCCAATCAAATACAAATATTTTGCTGTTATCGCAGCTATTTTACTATCAGTAGGATTATTGGGTGGTTGGATTATCGGTGGACAAGAAGAACTGCGACAAGGAGAAATTGCACCACAGTCAGTGCGTCTGTTATTAAGTGCGTTGACAGTAGTAGCGATAGTAACTTTATTGTTTATTAACATCAGTGCAGAAGTTGCCGAAGCTCATGGTAGTGGACACTCGACCAGTGCCAAACCTGTTGCACCATCGGTACAACAATCTCAAGGGTTGGAAGTCCGGATTGAGGGAGATAAAAACGCAACTGTAGGAAAACTTGCGAATTTAGCAGTACAAGTGAAAGATACTGCGACAGGAAAACCCATTAAAGATGTAGCATTGCAAGTAAAGGCGATCGCCTTAGAAGATAATTTAACAGTCTTTGCCTATCAAGGAGTTTCCGACCAAGAAGGCAAATTCACATGGCTGGAACAATTTTTTGATGGCGCACCTCACAAAGTCGAAGTGGAAGCGACTCTCCTACCGGGATCTAACCGTCAGTTTCAATCGGTGAAAGTGGCGCAGGAAATTGAAGTTGAGGGAATCGCACCGCCAATTTATGTCCGGTTGATTGGTTTATTCTACTTTACTGTTATTGTCGGTATTGGTATGGCGATCGGATTGCTAATACAGCAACGGCGAAAACCACACCTAAGAGCAGGTTCGTAACATTAGCGTTCATTGCATTGAGCAGTAATTTATAATTTCAAAGCAAGCGATCGCTTCTCTTTCCTATTTATTTTTTGTGAACCAAACATATAACTAATAGAGCAGAATAGTTTTACTAAAACTAGACTGTTTCTATTAACTAATGGTTTATGCAAACCCTAAAAAATAAGTAGAAAGTGGTAAAGTAATTTGTTGCGATACGCTTGCAAATTTCTCAAAAATTACACTACAAAGTTTGGTTAATTTTTCAAAACCCATAGCAACGATAATAATTTAGCTAGAATGTTAGCGTATCATAAATACAGTTAACAGCACTTCAGTTGCTGCTTTTATTTGGATTTTATTGCAGTTTAGCAATAAAATATTAAATTTTCGGGAAATTTTCAAGTAAGTATTAAAAGTAATATTGACAACTTAATGATTGGAGACGCTGTTCCTGATTGCGATACATAATACATATTATATGAATCTCGGCAAAATCTAGTTTTGAACATAGATAAATATCTAATTAGTATCAAAATAGCTTAAAAAATGTCCTAATATTTGAAGATTTAATCAATATTTAGCTTTAATCTTAAATTTAAATTAATAAAACTTTATAGATTAATAAATAAGTATAATATTTAACGCAGATTATATTGTCAATCTTTCCTAAGAAACACTGTAAAATCCCCCAATAGGGCATTGAAAAAGCAATAAGAATTCTGTTTTCTATTAATTTGATGCCGTAATTAAATTATTTAAATTGTGTGAGTCAACACATTTCATATAGGGGACATCATGCATATTCCAGATGGGTTTGTTTCTCCATCGGTAGCAGCGGCTACTGGTTTGGCGAGTGCGGCAGCGCTCTTTATCGCCAGTGGGCGATCGCAAGAAGCTTTTGGTATTCGTCGCGCCCCCATACTGGGCTTAACTACTGCTTTTATTTTTGCCGCCCAGATGATCAATTTTCCTGTAGCAGGAGGTACTAGTGGTCACTTATTGGGAGGAACCTTAGCAGCAATCGTCACAGGTAGCCCTTGGGCAGGAGCGTTGTGCATCGCCACAGTTTTAATTATTCAAGCTGTGTTGTTTGCTGATGGTGGCATCACAGCTTTGGGAGCGAATATTTTGAATATGGCAGTAATTGGTGTTTGGGTAGGTTGGATATTAACCCAAACCTTGCAGCGTCTATTCGGCGGGTCGAAAGGGCGCTTACCTTTGGCTGCTGGTATTGCCGCTGGTGTCAGTGTAGTCGTAGCGGCTGTAGCTTGTGCCATTGAGTTAGCCCTTTCTGGCACGGCATCCTTAGCTATAGTTTTGCCAGCAATGACAGGTGTGCATATTTTGATTGGCATTGGTGAAGGTTTGATTACTGGAGGTGTGCTGGCTTACCTAGCCACAGCACGACCAGATTTATTACCAGGAGAACAGCAGCAATTTAAAGGCTGGTTAGTGCCTGTCGTCAGCATTTTCCTCATTGCAGGTGTACTGTCACTGTTTGCCTCAGCATGGCCCGATGGCTTGGAAAGGGTTGCCGAAAACACGGGCTTCATCGGCTTAGCCGAAAAAGTGCGGGTAACTGTACCGACACCATTAGCTGACTACGGTATCGAGGGCTTGGGGCAAATTGGTACTAGTATTGCTGGGCTAGTGGGAGCTGCGGTTTGCTTTGCTGTCGCCTTTGGGCTTGCCAAGGTAGTGAAACCGAAGAATGCTTAAACTAGCTTTGCCGTTACGCTTGCATCTATCTTTAGCGATTGTCGTGGGAGCCGCCTTATTAAAGTATCATGCTTGGCTTTGGCTAGCTGTGTATGGTGCGATCGCTCTAATCTGGGCACGAGTATTGCGTGTACCAATTCCCCGTTTAGGAGGATTACTAGGTACCGAATTGATTTTCCTATCATTGCTAGCATTACCCTTGGGATGGGAGCGAGCTAGTTTTTTGCTAGTGCGTTCCCTGGTATGTCTCATCGTTATGAATAGTTTTTTGTTAACATTGCCTCCCCATAGTTTTGGCATCGCCCTCAAAAGCTTACCCGTACCAAGAGTTTTAAAGGAAAATTTACTCTTAGCTGGGCAATACCTAGAAATTTTGCTGTTAGAAGTGACACGGATGCAGCGTAGCGCTCAATTACGAGGACTCAATGGTGCGGCTGGATGGCTGCGCTATGCCAGTGCTGCCATGATTGGAGCCTTGTATCTCCGCAGCCTGGACAGGGCAGAGCGAGTCTATGCAGCAATGGTAACTCGTGGTTACAACGGACAGTTACCGATAGATTCGCCATTAAGACCAAAAGAGCGTTTTGCCGTGCTAACAGCTTGGGCGATCGCTATTTGTTTAACTTTAACTTCCTACCTTCAGAGTGCCGTTAACAGTTAACAGTTAACAGAGCGCAGTTGTGACTCTTGAGTTGTGAATCTTGAAATCTTTAACTTCTGACCCCCAACTTCCAACCAGTAACCCCCATGCCACTGTGGTCGAGGTACAAAATTTGGTGTATGCCTATTCAAACCAAGAACCAGTATTGCGAGATATTTCTTTTACCTTAAAAGCAGGCGATCGCGTAGCATTGATGGGAGCGACGGGTTCTGGTAAAAGCACTTTGTTGGATAACCTCATCGGCTTAAAACAATCGCGATCGGGAAAAATTTGGATTCATGGCATCCCGGTAGAACCTAAAACCTTACCCCAAGTGCGTCGTTACATCGGTTTTGGCTTCCAAGATCCCAACGACCAACTGTTTATGCCCACCATCTTGGAAGACATTACCTTTGGACCGCGCAATTACGGTGTACCGCCAGCAGTCGCAATCGATCGGGCACGGCAATTATTAGCTGATTTTGGTCTAGAAGCCTACGCCAACCGTTCCGCCCACGAACTTTCTGGCGGACAAAGACGACTTGCTTCCCTAGCAGCGATTTTAGCCTTAGAACCTGCAATTCTGATTTTAGATGAGCCAACTAACGGTCTCGATCCAGCATGGCGGCGTTACTTAGCGCAAGTGCTGTTAAAATTGCCAGTGCAAGTGATGCTAATCGCCTCCCATGAACTACAGTGGTTGGGCAAAGTGACTCAACGCGCTTTGGTACTATCTGGTGGTTGCATCCAAATAGACAGCGATATTCAACCACTTCTACAAAATGGAGAAACTTTAGACCGATTAGGTTTGCCGATAGATTGGTAGGAGGCAGAGGTGCAGGGGAGCAGAGGAGAACTTACAGTAAGTCTTTCCCCTTGTCCCCCAATCCTCAGTCCCTAATCCCCAGTGCCCATTCATAGCAAGAGCCTGCTAACCTCTTACTGGGAGTTTAAACCTTGGGAATTTATGCAAAAAGCATCTACTGCTCGCTTGGCATCCACTGCTAATCAGGCTATTACTAGCGAAGATATTAAATTACTAGTTGTCGATATAGATGGTACGATTTCTGGGCAGTCTAACACCCTAAGCGAACCTGTAAAGCAAGCGATCGCAGCAGCACAAGCACGCGGAATAAAAGTAGCGATCGCCACTGGTCGGATGTATCGCTCAGCCTTACGCTTCCATCAAGAAATTGGCTCTGTTCTGCCATTGGCTGCTTATCAAGGAGCCTGGATTCAAGACCCAGCCAATCAGAAAATACATCGACATTTGCCTGTTGCTCGTGAAGTTGCACGCCAACTACTAGATTATTTTGAACAGCCGCAGTTGCGATCGCTCCTATCTGTTCACTTCTACATCAATGACCAGCTTTATGTGCGGGAGTTAACCAGAGAAACCCAAATTTATGCACAACGTTCTGGTATTAAGCCAATTGCTGTAGGTGATTTGCGTCAAGTGTTAAATAATGAACCTACAAAGGTTCTGGCTTTGTCCGATGACACAGATGTGATTAATGAGTTGTTGGGAAATTTGCGCCGTCAGTACACACCCGCCGAACTTTATTTGACCACATCTGTTGCCACTTTCTTTGAAGCGACTAACCCCTTTGTCAACAAGGGAACTGCTGTACGTTATTTAACCGAAGAATTATTGGGATTACAAAGCACCAACGTCATGACCATTGGTGATAACTTTAACGATGTAGAAATGCTGGAGTATGCTGGCATTGGTGTAGCAATGGGCAATGCACCAACAGCAGTTCAAGCGATCGCCCAGTGGGTAGCTCCTAATGTAGAGGAAGACGGAGCCGCTACTGCGATCAAAAAATTTTTACTATCGTAAAAGCTCTTTTATCAATCTGCTTCCTATGAAATCAGAAAGGACACCGACGACTGGCCGTGTTTCGTCTCGGTGCCCTTGCTGGTTCGCTCCTCACACACCTGCTAATATAACCGAGGTGATTAAATGAGTCAATAGATATTATAAAAGTTTTTATTTTTTCCTGAGAACAACTACTCACTAATGGTACGCTCATTCAAAGCAAAATTGCGTAAGTGTTTTTTCAGTAATAAAACTCAGCAAAACTATATAATTATCGGGTAATGCTTAGTTATATCCAAGTACAAATTGGAAAATTTTTCCTATTAATCAATAGGATTTTACACGACAGTCTTGAAAAGGCTGAGTGCTGTAAATGCTTCTGTGGCTTCCCGTAGGTGGAGCTAGTACTGTGCTTCGCTTGCCAAATTTGAAGCGACTGGCGTTGCTGAGTAGCAGCGAAGAGACTTTCATCCTATGTTGTCACCGATAGTTCGTAAATGATTTATAACTCTAGCAAAGCGACAACCCCCAGTTTTTCTACTAATAAAAACCTCAATACAGACTGAGTAACCATCACCAATCCCAATCTAGCTTTGGCTAACTCTGGTGAAGAAATTTTTACCTCACCCCAAATGCGGCACTTGCTCCAGAAGTTTTCAAACGCTTGACTTAAATTTAGCCCTGCTTTTTCCCAGTTAACCGAACCATCATCGGAACATACTAAATCGTCTACCACTTGTACTAACTTGGTAATTAGGTGACTCTCATCTGGATGATTCAGGCGAAGTTTTTCATCGCAATCGAGCCAAGGTATCTGCTCTGTAAAGATTATGTTCCTCAAAGCTGGGCTAGTATCTGGCAGTGGTTCTCTAAGTTTTATCAATCCCTCTCTGTGAGCTAACCAGACCAGCGAGCAACAACGTGCATGGACGTATTGCATGGCAAACAAGCGCTCAGGATTTGAAATTTGACATCTGGAATTTTGAATTAAATTTTCTTTTCTCCCCTGCTCCCTTTTCCTCTCTATACCTAGAGGGGGTTCCGAGTCCCTCCTGCTCGCTTGCTCCTCTGCTTTTTCTAAACTCCCAACAGCAAGACTTTGTAACCAAGTAGCCAAAAGAGGATGAGTCAATTCTAAATAAATCCAACCAGGGGGAACAATTTGGATAATGAAAACGCCGCCACAGGTTTCTAATAATTGAGAGACAATGGCACTGGCTATCTCCATAGGATCTTGATTATGAGATTTGGCAAACCAGAGGACCATACCTGAGATATATAAAACTTTATTATTATCTCTACCTTTGGATAGAGTAATTTTTTTACCTTCTATACATGAAATTTTGTCACTATAAGTATAAGTACTTAGTGTATTTACTATATAACTGGATATTAAATGTTTAAATGCTGTGTATTTGCTTACTAGTATGCTGTGATGCACGTACTTATTTAGTAATACTCTCTCGGAGTTTTTTTCCGGATATCATGTCATCTATCTCTAGATATAAGATTAATCTAGATGAAGAAAAATGAGAGTAGCATAAAATTTGATGAATATTCGATGAATAGTGGGTAATCTTTACTACCATCATTGTACAGTAAGAAGTATAACAAAGAATAGAGAGCAATAATAATTGCTTTCTGCTCTTTGGATGGCTGGCGCTGTTAGGCGTTAAGCCTAATCCGCCAACACAAAGACACTCCTTGCACTTTTATCACGTCTTTGTCTTCAGCCGAACGCTCTTTGTTACCTATGCAATCTCCATCTTCTTTTTCTGAGGCATCACGGCCTTTTTTAACTTGGCAACGAATTCTTGATTGGGCTCAAGAACACTATCGTTGCCGCACCTTTAGCAAAGATGAACGCATTCCAGCTCGACCTGGATTGCTATATTTGGTGCAAAGGGGTGCAATCCGGATGGTGGGAACCGCTCAAGTGAGCGCTACTGCCAGTCAGCTAACGTCTCGACGAATCAACAGAACCCCAGAAGAAGCTTTCTTGGGTTTTGTGGGAGCGGGACAACCGTTTGAAATTGTTGCCCAGTCGCCATTCACGCTCCAGGCATACGCCCATGTCGATCAAACTGCGGTGCTGTGGATGTACTGGCACGACTTAGACAACTGGCCTCACTTCCGCCGCGAAGTTATGGATGCTTTTAGGTATCAGCACCAGCGTAAACTGCTGTGGCTGAGTGCCTTGGGACAACGGCGCACAATTGATCGACTCTTAGGGTTCCTCACATTGTTGATTGAGGAATATGGAGAGCCGGCAATGAGTGAAACCGATCCCGATGTGATTCGTGGCTATTGTCTGCCCTTCCCCCTGACCCATGCTCAAATTGGTAGTGCGATTGGTTCGACTCGTGTCACTGTCACCCGCTTAATGGGCAAGTTGCGTCAACGCGGCTTAATTCTTACCCAAGGTGATAATCTCATTTGCTTGCCAGCAGAATCGATTAATCGAGTCGGCTAAAGCGCAGTTCAAATCTTTTCAGAGAAGCAGCCTTGCCCTACAGGTATCTACGGTGGGAACTAACGCTGTAATTGCCAAAAGTAGCAATTGTCAGCAAATCTTGACAAACCAGCCTAGGTCATCAGTTCCTACCCCCGATCGATCGGTAGTAAGTTAGCGTCAGCAACATCAGCTTGCTGCTCGGTCTGACCAATCTGTTTGACCACCACAAACAGATTGTGTGTAATCGGGTATCTTGATTGAAAAGCCTCAATGTTCTATTTGTTGTGTTTACCAGGACATTTAGAAGGAAGCGCAAATGACTGGTATAGAGCAATTTTTTGTCCTTGCATCCACCGCAACGGCAAGGATCGTATTGAACATTGAGCAACCACCTCTAGGGCAGAAGCGTAGTAAATGCTATCAACACTTTCAGCCAATTTTGTAAAGACTTGGGTGGTGCTGACTGAAACCGAAAAGTAGACCACCCACTAGTCTGCGAAAAAATTTATAACGTATCAGGCAGTAAGTGAATGTACTTTCAGCCACACTAGAAAGTATCTAGTTACTGTAATGGCTCAAAGTCATACCCAGTGCGAGAGCGAGTCCCAGGAACTATTTTCACAAGCTGAACTGAGGTATTGCGATCGCCTGAAGGTAAAAACCGAACTGCACCAGAAGCACCACTGGCAGAAAAGTCAGAAGATGAAAGTGCTTGTTGTACTCCCGAACGTGTAGGATTGCGTTCTAACGCGGCAATTAATGCTCGCGTAGCATCGTAGGCCAAAGCAGTTCGCCAACTAACATCAGCTCGCCACAGCTGCCGCGACTTCTGGGGAAAATCTGACTGAGAATTACCTTTAATGTGCCAAGGAACTGCTAACACCATATCCACAGCTTGTTCCCTGCCAACTTCTAAAGTTTTAACTGTATAAATATCATCTCCCCCCAGTAGATTTAACTTTTTCTGGTTAATCTGAACTACTTGCAGTGCTTTGTCCAAAGTCTCAGCATTAGCTGCTAACATTAACACTTCTGCACCTTGCTTCGTGGCTTGTTCTATACTTTTAGCTGCACTAAAATCCGTTTTGGATAAATCAAATTCGCTTGACACCTGTCCACCCTCTAGGGAAACTGATGAGACAAATTCAGACTTTAAAAACTGACTATAGTTGCTTTGGGAATTGAAGAAAACCACAGCATTTTTTTTCTGCAATTTTTTTTACCATATAGTTAGCCAAGCTTCTAGCCGCCATAAAATCACTGGGAACCGTGCGAAAAACGTAGCGACTGAAGTTAGAAATTTTCACGGAAGTGCTAGTAGGGGAAATGGCTACAAGCTGTTCGGCATTATAGATATCGCCTGCGGCTAAGGTAGCATCGCTGGTATTAGGACCAACGACACCTAATACTTGCTGATTTTTAACTAAGCTGACAGCGATTTGTTTAGAGATGGCTGGATTGTCATTATCGTTTGCTATTCCTACTTTTAAAGGTACTCCCTTAATTGCCCCAGAGGTATTAACTTCATTTTGAGCTTGGGCAATGCCACGTAAAATTTCTAAAGCAACATTGGGGTCAGTACCTACTGGTAAAGATGCAACAATCGTATAGTTTTTGCCAGAACCAATGCGAGCATTATTCAGATATATCACTGCTTCTGGATCGTTAAGTTTGAGTTTGAGAGAGGATTCCAGATTGGTAATCGCTTTAGCATAATTTTGAGCGGCGAGCGCCTGTATACCCTCTTTTTTGAGGGGAGTAATGTCACCTGTAATTAAAGTTTTTTCCCCAAAGCTCATCCGTTCTTGTATTGATAAATTGCTGTCATTTTTCTGATTGGAAGTGAGGATATTAAGGTTGCCTCCAGAATTTTGATTAGCAAACCACCACGCACCAACGCCAACTATTCCAACTGTCAGCACTAGGGCTAAGGCTAAAACCGCAGTTTCATTCTTTTGTGACATGAATTAAGTTTTTATAAGGTAATGTATGCTTATTATTTAAATATTCTGTCAAATCAACCGCTGCGATCGATTTTTGACGAGTTTTGTCATACTAAATATTTTTTACGAAAAACTATAAATAGCCAATATTCAGTAATTATGAGTACTTAGAAGCCAATGCGTTGGTGGCTGTTAGCACCAGAAGTTTTTTAGAGTATCAAAGATAATAATTTATAAATCAGTCGAAATAGTGCTGTAACTGCAATAGCTACTAATCCTGCTGCCACTGCTAAAATAACCACTTGTTGAATAATAATACCCCCTCTTAAAAAGGGAATAAAAAAGATAATAGCAAAAGTAATACCCGGAATAATTAATAAATCAAACTTTTCAATCCAACGTTTGGTTTGGGCAAAAATCAGTAACCCCACAATTACAGATGCAACACTCAAAGTAATTATTGGTGATTTCAATAAACTCAACAGGGCGATCGCTATTAATGCTCCCTCAAACCCACTAAATGCCGCTCCACCTAACAATTCCCAGGTTGAAAAAGCACTTTTAGTTTGTAATGGCGGCTGTGATTTTGGTTGTGGTAAAACTGTTGCAGGTATCAATCCGTGAGACAGAGCTTGGAGAACCTCATCAGCTGATTGAAAGCGTTGATTGGCAGCTGGCAGAAGCATTTTATCTAAAATATCAGCCAAGCGATGGTTAACACTTACTTGTCTTCGCCATTGCCATTGGTTACTGTAAGCATCAAATAGCGTTTTTGCTTCTTGGCCTGTAAGCAAGTTCAGAATAGTTACAGCCAAAGCGTACAAGTCTGTAGATGGAAATACTTGATTCCCAGCCATTTGTTCCGGTGGTGCAAAACCCATAGAATAAATGCCAGTGGAAGAGCCAGCTCCGCCCGCTGGAGCATTAGTTACCTGCTTAACTGCGCCAAAATCGAGCAAAAAAAGTTTGCCATCCCGACGGCGCATGATATTGGAGGGTTTGATATCTCTGTGGATAATACCTCGATTGTGGACAAACTTTAGTACTTTCAGGATTTCTTGCAACACTTCCAAAACTTGCTGTTCAGAAAATTTTCCCTTTTGAACTAATTCTTCCTCTAAGTTTTGCCCATCGATGTATTCTTGCACCAAGTAAAAAAACTGGTCTTCCTGACCTAGTTGCAAGCTAGGAACAATCACAGGAAAAAAAGCAAATAAGTCAGGTATTTGCTCGTGTTCGTTGCCTATTTGTGCTAATACTTCTGCTTCTCTCTCAAATAGCTGTTGCGCTAGTTGTAATTGAGTTGTATTTAAATTTCCTACAGGTTGAAACTGTTTAACTACGCACGATCGCATTCCGGGAATCCGGCGATCGCGTGCTAGGAACGCTGCTCCAAACCCACCCTTTCCCAACAACTTGATGGGTACGTATCGACCATCAAGCATCAGTGGCATTCCACAACTAGTGCAGTATTTTTGCTGCGTAGTTTTCAGCGTTGTAATGTCATCTAAATCCGCAAAATAATTTTGTGGGCGTGGGCAGTGTGGACGAGTGCAGTAAACTTCCATTGTTTTGTCCTTGGTCAGTTGTCAGTTGTCAGTTGTCAGTTGTTTTTCTACTGACTACTGACTCTTGACTTTTGAACGCCAGTTTATACAACGGAACGGCACTTCCTACCCTGCGGGAAGCCGTTAACGCGTCTACAAGTCGGCACCCAATGGAGTGCCTTGGGAACCTCCGCACGCAACTGGCTCCTCTTGACCAGATATTAACCGTCGTTAGAAGAGGTGGGAGTTGCTGCATCCAATGTATTTGCCACTAGCTTTTTTTGTGATGATTTTAACATGTCGTGATTCCATTCTGGGGTAGAAAACTGGGGCAAAATTTCTTGACTAAAGGCTTCTGCGGCCTTGGATCTATAGCGATTTGGATTAAAAATCAGCCATAGCGTTCGCTTGACAACAACGCCTTCAATTGGGGTGCAGTGCAGTACACCCATTTGTAATTCTTTAGCGATCGCGCTAGTTGAGACAAAGGCAGCTCCCAAACCAGATTGCACGGCATTTTTAATTGCTTCTATGGAATTCAGTTCCATTTCAAATTTAAAGCGCCTTGTATCAATCTCACAACGCGCTAGCACTTGGTCAATTACTTTGCGGATAGTCGATTGGGAATCTAAAGCAATGAATTGTAATTTATATAAGTCTTCTTTTTGGATTGTTTCCAGTTTGGCAAAGGGATGAAAGACTGGCAGAATCAACGCTAGTTCATCTTCTGCATAGGGAATAATTTCCAACGATTCCGCCAACTCGCCTGGAATCTCCCCACCGATGATCGCTAAATCTACCTGTCCGTTAGCTACGCTCCAAGCAGTCCGTCGGGTAGAGTGGACGTGCAATTGTACTGCCACATCTGGATACTTTTGTCGGAATTGACCGATCATTCTGGGTAAAAGATAAGTGCCGGTGGTTTGAGAAGCGCCGACAATTAAAGTACCGCCTTGGAGATTTTGTAAATCCTCAATGGCGCGGCAAGTTTCTTGACACAGACTGAGTATTTTTTCACCGTAACTTAAAAGTAGATGCCCTGCTTCGGTTAATTGTGCGCGTCGTCCTCCACGGTCAAATAAGGGAACATCCAGCTGCCGTTCTAGATTTTGGACTTGTAAACTCACGGCAGGTTGGGAGACGTAAAGGCTATCAGCAGCGCGCTTGAAGCTCCCTTCTACAGCGATCGCTTTCAAAATACGTAACTGATCTAAAGTGAAAGGAAGGTCAGACATAAGGCTCAACCCACAAACTTTGAAAGGAGCAGCTTTGGCAACAAACCCTGTTTCATAGCTTGAAAGCTGTACATGATTTGTTGCATTTTAAACTTGGAGGCTTTACTCGAAAAAGACAATACCATGACATCTTGACTAAAGTCCCCTGTTGAATACTTTGTGGTATTGGTTGTACTGAATTAACTTTTCTTTAAATTACTTCACCTAATGTATATGATGTTTAATCCTTGGTTGACTCCCAGTCATTTTGTCATGTTGGGATTACAATTAGCTTTCGCGATCGCTCACAGTGGTGGAGCCGCCATCCGCCCTTGGGTAGAAAAATACATTGGGTCAAGGCTTTATCGCATTGTCTTTGCATTAGTAAGTTTACCGTTGGCTGGAATCCTAATTATTTACTTTTTTAACCATCGTTATGATGGGGTGCAACTGTGGCAGGTGCAAGGTGTACCAGGGGTACAGGCTTTAGTCTGGGTGTTGTCAGCGATTTCATTTTTGTTTTTGTATCCTGCCACATTCAATCTACTAGAAATTGCTGCTATTCAAAAGCCTCAAGTCCACCTCTATGAGACAGGAATTATTCGCATCACCCGCCATCCCCAGATGGTAGGACAAATAATTTGGTGTATTGCTCATACTCTATGGATAGGTACTAGTTTTACCCTTGTGACCTCCATTGGGTTAGTGTTACACCACTTATTTGGGGTTTGGCATGGCGATCGCCGCTTGGCCTGTCGCTATGGAGAAGCCTTTGAAATTGTCAAACAGCGCACCTCAATAATTCCCTTTCAAGCAATTATTGACGGTCGTCAATCTATCAAATGGCAGGAATTTCTCCGACCTGCCTATTTAGGAGTCGCTATTTTTGTCGCTCTGCTTTGGTCCTCGCACCCCCTTTTGCTGAACGCAACTAGTAGGATAAGATGGTAATTTTAGACGATCCCCAGTATCACAAGAAAATACTAATCAAATGAAAATTTCTACTTATCAATTGCTACCGAATCAATGTAGGATGAATTGAAACAGCTGTTAGTGGGGGTGCGCTCAGTCAGTTGATTATTTTATAGTGGTATGGCGCTAATCAATTGCCTTTGCAGGGAAGTAAATGGCATAGCAGTCTAAATTCCATTTAGAGCAACAACAGGACAGTCAGAAGTTGCAAAAACAGAGGAGCCACCTTGAAAGTAGTGCTGGCTTTTTTGTTAGAGCCGGAATCAATGCTGTAATAGTTGCACAATAGTCTTGTCCCTGAGAAGTTTTATAGGCACTGATTGGCTTACTGATTTCTCCTGCTGATAGCTAGTTTTGATTTTTGATATTAAAACCCTATAATTCTAGAGGCGTCATGGTGTTGTCGGTTAGTGAGCGGACATTTACTCAAGAAGTTTTAGAATCTCCAGTTCCCGTTTTAGTAAATTTTGAAGCACCTTGGTGTGGTTTATGTCGCATTATTCACCCTCTGTTGTTGCAATTTCAAGCTCAATGTGGCGAGCAAATTAAATTAGTTGGGGTTAACGCTGATGAAAATTTCAAACTTGCTAATACTTATAGACTAAAGTCACTGCCGACTCTCATCTTGGTGGAAAATGGAACCGTCCGGCAACGCCTAGAAGGATTTCGAGGCAGAGAAGACTTGCGTCTGGCTTTAGAGGAAATTCAACTCACTTACGGCAATCGCTCTAAAGCATACACTACATCAAAGACAGCAGACTTAGAATGTCGTTCGGCATGAACAAGGATTGGGTATTGGGAATTAAAAATTTAAGGATTGGAAACTAGAGATTAAAAAAAAAGAATTTTTCCCAATCCCCAGTCTCAAATAGCCAATACCCAGTCCCTAAATATAAAACCATGTTTAATTACCCCACCCAAAGCTCATTGGGTGGGGTATTTTATGCTAAAGGGTGTGTGTCACAATTATTAACAGTTGCGCTAAGTTAGTCAAGAATTCTAAAAGTACGCGTCAGTGATGGAAGTAATCTATGAATATGCCTGGCTGATTCCGGTATTACCTCTTCTTGGGGCAATGCTGGTCGGTCTAGGGTTAATCTCGTTAAATCAGGTGACAAACCGCCTACGGCAGCTGAACGCCGTAGTCATTATCTCCCTGATGGGAGCAGCGATGGCGCTGTCGTTTGCTTTGCTGTGGAGTCAAATTCAAGGACATCCAACTTATATCCGCACTCTAGAATGGGCAGCAGCAGGTAATTTTCACCTGACCATGGGCTACACGATTGACAATCTAACAGCCCTAATGCTGGTGATTGTAACAACGGTAGCTTTGTTAGTCATGGTTTATACCGACGGCTACATGGCTCACGACCCAGGATACGTGAGGTTTTACGCCTATCTCAGCTTGTTTGGATCTTCAATGTTGGGTCTGGTGGTCAGCCCCAACCTCGTGCAGATTTATATCTTCTGGGAACTGGTCGGGATGTGTTCCTACTTGCTGGTTGGCTTCTGGTACGATCGCAAATCAGCAGCTGATGCAGCCCAAAAAGCATTTGTGACCAACCGCGTGGGCGACTTTGGTCTGTTACTCGGCATTCTCGGGCTTTATTGGGCAACAGGAAGCTTTGATTTTGGAGTCATGGGCGATCGCCTCGCTCAACTCGTAGAATCAGGTTCTGTGAGCAATTTTTTCGCCATCCTATTGGCGATTTTAGTTTTCTTAGGCCCAGTTGCAAAATCCGCTCAATTCCCCCTGCACGTCTGGCTACCGGACGCAATGGAAGGCCCCACCCCCATTTCTGCCTTAATCCACGCGGCAACGATGGTGGCAGCAGGTGTTTTCCTGATTGCCCGGATGTACCCAGTTTTTGAACATGTCCCAGCAGCAATGAACGTAATTGCCTTTACGGGGGCATTTACGGCGTTTTTGGGTGCAAGCATTGCCATTACCCAAAATGACATCAAAAAGGGCTTGGCTTACTCCACCATTTCCCAATTGGGTTACATGGTGATGGCGATGGGCATCGGTTCCTACAGTGCTGGATTGTTCCACCTCATGACCCACGCTTATTTCAAGGCGATGCTGTTCTTGGGTTCTGGTTCGGTAATTCACGGCATGGAAGGAGTTGTCGGTCACGACCCCGCCTTGGCGCAGGATATGCGGTTGATGGGCGGACTGCGAAAGTATATGCCCATCACGGGAACTACTTTTTTGATTGGTTGCTTGGCAATTTCTGGTATCCCGCCTTTTGCTGGTTTCTGGTCAAAAGATGAAATTTTAGGGAAAGCTTTTGAAGCTAACCCAGTTCTCTGGTTGATTGGCTGGCTAACTGCCGGGATTACTGCTTTCTACATGTTCAGAATGTATTTCATGACATTTGAAGGCAAATTCCGAGGTACCGACGAGAAAATCAAAGAAAAACTCAAGAAGGCAGCGACAATTGTCCTGGAGTTAGAGTCAGAAGAACCAGTGCCTGTTTTTGGGCCTGGGGCAATGAAACACGGTGAATTAGCAGCAACTGGCGGACATCATGACTCCCATGACTCCCACGGTCATCACAGCGATACTCCCCACGAGTCGCCGTGGACAATGACTCTGCCGTTGGCGCTTTTAGCAGTGCCTTCGATTTTCATTGGTTTGGTAGGTACACCCTACGCCAATTACTTTGAGGAGTTTATTTATCCTCCTAATGAAGTTGTAGAAAAAGTTACCGAATTCAACGCGACAGAATTTTACGTGATGGCGGGGGCTTCAGTTGCTATTTCCTTGGTTGGCATTACTTTGGCTTTGCTGATGTATTTGCAAAAGAAAATTGACCCAGCTGCGATCGCTGCTAAAATCAAACCACTTTACGAGTTATCTCTCAACAAGTGGTACTTTGATGACATTTACCATCGCGTCTTTGTCCTCGGCTTACGTCGCGTAGCTAGACAAGTAATGGAAGTTGACTACCGCGTTGTCGATGGTGCTGTTAACCTTACAGGCTTTTTCACCTTAGTCAGTGGCGAAGGTCTGAAATACCTAGAAAACGGTCGCGCTCAATTCTATGCCTTGATAATATTTGGGGCTGTGTTGGGCTTAGTGATTGTCTTTGGTATTACCTAACGTAGACGTAAATGTTACGTCTTGAAAATGAGGAGCCAACAATTAAGTTTTACTAAGATGAAGGCGGGGGTAAGTACTTGAACTGTCTTCATCTTTCTTTATTTTTATTAAATCAACCTAACATTGAAGGCCAAACCCCCAAAAAGCTGCTAGTTAATAGCTAGTGACTTTTTGCCAAACATGATTTTGATTGCAGACGAATTGTGATGAATACAGCTAATTTCCCGTGGCTGACGACAATTATCTTATTACCGATAGTCGCGTCACTACTGATTCCCATCATCCCAGATAAAGACGGCAAAACAGTGCGCTGGTATTCCCTGATTGTAGGGTTGATAGATTTCGCACTGATTGTTTACGCTTTTTATACTGGTTACGATTTCTCCAATCCCGATTTGCAACTGGTGGAGAGTTACCCCTGGGTACCACAACTAGATTTGAATTGGTCAGTAGGGGCTGATGGCTTATCTATGCCCCTAATTATTTTGACTGGATTCATCACCACATTGGCGATTTTAGCAGCTTGGCCTGTGACGTTTAAGCCGAAGCTATTTTACTTCTTGATTCTGGCGATGTATGGCGGTCAGATTGCCGTGTTCGCCGTCCAGGATATGCTGTTATTTTTCCTGGTGTGGGAACTGGAACTGGTACCGATATACTTTCTGCTATCGATTTGGGGAGGTAAGAAGCGGCAATATGCAGCGACAAAATTTATTCTATACACTGCTGGCGGCTCGCTGTTTATTTTGCTGTCTGCCCTGACAATGGGATTTTACGGCGATACAGTCACCTTTGATATGCGATCGCTCGCCCTCAAAGACTACGTCCTGAATTTCCAGCTTTTACTTTATGCTGGGTTCTTGATTGCCTACGCCGTCAAGTTGCCTATCATTCCTTTGCATACCTGGCTACCCGATGCCCACGGTGAAGCTACAGCTCCCGTACACATGTTACTGGCAGGTATTCTGTTGAAAATGGGCGGTTACGCCTTGATTCGGATGAATGCCCAAATGCTACCGGATGCTCACGCTTATTTTGCGCCAGTGTTGGTGGTTTTGGGGGTAGTTAATATTATCTACGCAGCCCTGACATCCTTTGCCCAGCGCAACCTGAAGCGGAAAATTGCTTACTCCTCAATTTCTCACATGGGCTTTGTCACCATTGGTATTGCCTCCTTCACGGATTTGGGATTGAGTGGGGCAGTACTGCAAATGGTATCTCACGGTTTAATTGGGGCAAGTTTGTTCTTCCTTGTCGGCGCGACTTACGATCGGACACACACCCTGATGTTGGATGAAATGGGCGGTGTCGGTAAGAGAATGCGGAAGATTTTCGCCATGTTCACTGCTTGTTCGATGGCATCTTTGGCGTTACCAGGAATGAGTGGTTTTGTGGCAGAGTTGATGGTGTTTGTCGGCTTTGCTACCAGCGATGCTTATAACCCTACATTCAAAGTCATCGTCGTGTTTTTGATGGCAGTGGGAGTAATTTTAACTCCGATTTATTTGCTATCAATGTTGCGAGAAATTTTCTACGGCAAAGAGAACGAAGAATTAGTTTCTCACCAAGCACTGATAGATGCCGAACCGCGTGAAGTGTTTATCATCGCTTGTTTGCTAGTACCAATTATTGGTATTGGTTTCTATCCGAAATTGCTAACTCAAATGTACGACTCTACAACTGTACAATTGACGGCAAGGTTGCGTGACTCTGTACCAACATTGGCACAGCAAAAAGAAGCGCCAGAAGTTTCTTTGAGTGCGCCAGCAATTGGTAATTAGCTAGCGATTGATAGTTAAAATTCATATTGCTTTGAGGGTGGGTTTGATACCTGCCCTCTTTTTATATATTAATTATTGTTAGATTCAACGGGGAATAGGGAACTATATTTACAGCAGTTCCCGGTGTTATGAGGTACAGTAACAGCAATTAGTAAACCAATTTTTTAAATCTTGAGGATTCATTAAGTTGAGTGCAACTGAGATTACTGTATCAACCATTTTTGTTGTAGTTGGAGCAAAACTGCGT
>NZ_JAVRBR020000023.1:0-15099 GCF_034531165.2 Dendronalium sp. ChiSLP03b
ATGATGGCAACTGTTGGGTGAGCATCTCTCGCCAAATGCTTCAGGATTTGTAATTCTACATCCATTGCCCTGCTTACCTTCCAGAGTTTTTTCTTTTGATTCTTTTATTCAGAATACCCGGAAAGTGACAGAAGAGGGATACAGCAGATTTCAAGTTAGTAAAGTACACAAGTAGGGGCGAACGGCTGTTCGCCCTTACAATTATCTGTACCTCACCAACTTGAAATATGCTGTAATTTAAAATTTGTCATGTATCCGTGCCATCTAGCAATTGATGTATTCCTTGAGACCTAATTGGGTGCTTACTTTGATTCTCCTGACATCCTTAAATTAAATGCGAACGTTAGAGTTAGTAATTTTCCGGTAGCGGGCCTCTACCAATGAATAGATGCCGTAAGCAATTAGACCCAAAGCTACTAAACCTAGAATCCAAGGGCCAAAGGGTTGTTTTGCTAGCGTAGCTAGTGCCTCACCCAAACCTTTAGCTTGACTGGGATCGGATTGATGTGCTGCTTGAATCAAGAAAAAGCCGATAATACTAAAGACAACACCACGAGAAGCAATGCCAAATCTGCCCGTACGTATCGCCCAGGTTTGCTCGTTGGCAGACATTTCTTGCAATTTGAAATTGCCTCGAAACTTGCACTTGTATGCTTCATAAAGGTAATAAATCCCAACACCAGTTACAATTACCCCAACCAATCCCACAAGTAATTGTCCAAAAGGTTGAGCAAGCAATTTTGCTGTCCAGTCTTGGGTAGAATTGCCACTATCTTTACCCGAACCAATAATTAACTTCACTGCTGTCAATGCCAAACCTCCATAAGCCAAAGCACTAAAGCCGTAACCTAGGCGTTTAGCTGTGTGTTTGGTATCCCTTGCTTGACCTGAGTGTTCCGGATCGTAAATGGTTTCTACCAAGCGCCAGAGTGCATAACCAATTAGACCAACGGTTAGGATGCTCAACAGAAATTTTCCAAAAGGCTGAGAGACGATTGTTTCCAAAGCACCTCTGGTATCTGTGGTTTTGCCGCCAACGCCAAATGCTGCTTGTGCCGCAAGAAAGCCCACAACAAAATAGACTACTCCTTTTGCAGCATAACCTAATCTCGCTAAACGCTCAAAAGCAGAATTAGTAACTGCTTGTTTTAGTGGTTTTTGAATATTAGTAGGTAAATTAGGTCGTATCATAGGTTTTTATCTACTCTCTATAGTGATTTGATTGTTTAAAGCTAAAAAGCTAATCTTTTCAATGAAAAATAATTTTGTTAAAAAGCTTGTTTTCACACACATTTATAATCTTGAAAACTAATTACAGGAGCGCTATTTGGTTCGATCAATATTTTTATATTTGATAGCAGTTTTTTTATATGCATACACATAATTATTGAAGCCTATAATTACAGTGACATAGGAGATTTGGCAGCAATACTTTCTGTGCAACCTCAAATATAATTGCAGACAAAAAGTATTTTTTGATTTCTTCACTCCGAACGAGATTTGATAATGATATAGGATATTTTTTCTCTACTGTATCTACCAGCAGATATGTTTTTGATATCTTTACCTTTTCTCAGGTAAGATTTGTACGACTTAAATATAAGATGAGAGATCGTGGACAAAAACAGTTTGGCAAAACTTTATATGTAGCGCCAAAAAATTAATATAAACCTCGTCCATGTTGAAACCTGGAGTTTTCAATAATTCAGATGCGTCATTGCGACGTAAGGAAGCAATCTCAATATCTTGGCAAAAAACTACATTTTTCAAGGTAGACGAGAGTTACTGAATTAATAAATCAAATTTATATATTCAATTAAGGAGTTGGTTTAGGCAAAAACACTTGTAAAAGTTGAACTAGATAATTCAGGCTCTCTCAATGCTGACATCATTTGGGAACAATGGAATCTTAACCTGCGATCGCGCAAGCTGTGCCCCAGTTGTTTTGGCTTTCTAAACATTCTCTAAAGAGTGAAGTGTAAGTTTTTAGAAAAACGAAAAAAGCCTTAATGCAATGCTAATTTTAAACATTGCTTTGAACTAGCGATCGCAATCCATATTAAAATCTGAAACTGCCCATACTTCTTTTGTTATTAACCAAATACAATTTTTGCGATAGCTTTAAATACTTCACCCAAGCTTGGTCCGACAACTGAGAAATTGCATTTGGTGATAGTGTTGCCGTAAATACATCTTTACCGCTGGTTATGCCGCTGATACCAAAATTTTCTAAAACAGCATTTGCAGCAGGAGCTAAAACTGGTTCGGTATGGATAAAAACCACTAAACTTGGTTCTTGGGGATTTTGAACATCATTTAGCGCCATCGCAAGGGCAGCGTCTAGTTTTTGATAATTCATAAGCGATACCTTGGTAAAAAGGGTAAGCAACTTTTAGCCTATCCTATAACCAAAATATCAGATTTATAGGTTGTTATCGCCTATCTTTGAGTAGAGGTGTTATGTACTTGTATCTCAGTCTAATTACAGATTTGCTGTTAGGTTAGTTTTCTAGCAGTCATACAACCCCTAAATACCCAATATATTTGTGAGAGTGGGTAGATAGCTTTTGAGGACTTCAGCTAGTTTACTTGTATCCGTAACAACAGATGTTACACCTTTGAGAGCATTAACAGCCATTGAACAGAGTTTGAGTCCTCGGTCTTTTAGTGGTTTTTTACCTTCTTCTGCTATGGTCTCCACAGCTTCCAATGCCTCTTTTTTCTGATTTTCAGACAGTAAGGGTTCGTCATTAATAGATTTTTGCAAAATGGTTAAAATCTTTGCTAACTCGTTGCTACTGTCAGTTTTAACATCGCTTAACTGCTGAATTGTATTAGTTACCTGACTGTTTGCATCTGCTAGTGTTAGGTTAGAGTTTGTGACATCTCCGCCGACGGTAATCCTGTTACCACTGGACATATCTACATTTGCACCTGCACTGATTTGATTTTGATTCTTACTTTCCATAATTTCAACTTCCCCAGATGGATTTAGCAATATATTTGCTCTTTCACCTTGAATCGATAATTCGTTGTAATAGTAATTTGTAATTGTTTGATGAATAGCAGGTTTATCGGCCTCTGGTGACACACCTACTTTGACAACATATACTTCATCACCCTTACTTTCAATACTATAACGAGAACGGTCTAATCCTTCATGCTCAACAGCAGCTTTATCAAGTGAAATGCCAAAAGCTTTCGGGTTAAACTTACCTGTCAAGATTACATCAACAGTTTCTTGTAATTGTTCGATCCATTTCTCGAAGTCACCATCTTTAAACTCGCCACTGTCTGGCTTACGTTCTGTAAGAATAATGCGATCGCCTTGTTTAGTACATTTTAAATAAACGTGCGAACATATCACGCCTGTGAAGCGTGTATTTTTGTTGATATTCCATTCCTGAATACAAGCACCGCTCAAAGTTGCTCCTGAAAAATCTGCATCTAAAGCATTTATTCCGCTTAAAATTGCATCTTTTAAGTCAGCATTAGTTAAATTAGCACCTTTAAAATCAGCATTTGTATAATCATTCTCATTATTCCAACCTCTTTTGTCTACTAGCAATTTCCTGACTTTTGGATTTTCCAGTATTGTTCCTTGCAATCGAGAAAATTCTAAGCCAGTTACTTTTTTAAAGCTAGTACGAGTTAAATTAGCTTTTCTAAAATCTGTATGAGGTAAATGTGAGTTATCAAAGCAAGCATCTGTTAAATCTGCTTTATAAAATGATGTTCCACCTACTGCGGCAAAAAATACTGCTGCGTCTTTAATACTAGCAAATTTAGGTAAGCCTTTAATTGCTTGTCGTGCAATCATAGCAGCAGAGAAAATAACTACTATTGCTCCAGTAAGAGTGATAATATCATCACCATGTTTTTGCTTTAATGTAATCTGGGACATACCTATCAATAAAACTTCGGCAGTTACCCCATAAGCTGTAATAGCTAGAAATTCACCTACTATTCCCCAGAATGTAGAACTAACTACTATGAAAAATGCTGTAATACTTGCCCAAAGCCACCCTAGAGCTATGCTAAAACCAAGACAGAATAGCCAAAATCCTATGCCATCATTTTTATCGCCCGCTTCAAAACAAACATATATAATGACACCGATAACTATTAAAGCTACAACACAAATAGCATCAGCTATTTTAAATCCACGAAGGACTAATATAATTAATGCTATGGCATATAAAATAATTGCACTAATTTCTATTAGATCGAAATAATAAACGCTAAAAGCATTTTGAATTGCTGCTAATACACCGCCAGCTAAAAGATTTCCTGTACTCAGCAAACTAGCTAAGGCAATACTAGCAATACCTATTATTAGCTTTTGGATAAATTTTTGTCCTGCTAATACATTTTGTAAGTTCCTATTGGTTAAAATTTCGTCTTTATAAATATTGCTACGAACATCTTGTTGATAAGTTTCCATCTAGCAGTAGATCGAGAGTAATTGTTGATGAAACTATGGTAATATTTTGCGAAGTAATTCCAATATTATTGCTTCATCTCCCCAAGTAGGTATATTTCTCATATCTATGGGGTTTGTGGCAACTAAATCTATAAATTCAAGTGTTGTTTCACTAAGCAGACTCAACTCATTTACTGTTAAGCCTGTTTCTTCCAATAATTCTTGAACCCGCAACCTAGTTAGTGGTAACTCTACTTTTTCTTCATCTTGTAAATCTTGGATGCTACAACTTAAAACTTTACAGACATTAATAAGGTTCGTATGAAAAGGCTCATCTTCCAACTTAATCTTTTCAATAGGTTGTGAGCTATAAAAACAAAGTATAGGAAAGTAAACTCCTGACTGCTCTGCTAAATCCTTGAGTTCTATTCCTTTTTTTCTAGCTAGTTCAGAAATTTTCAGTTTAACTGCTGCTCTTTTTTCTCTCGGCTTGACTAGTTCTATTATCTTCACATCCAACGCTGTAGCAATTTTTCTCAAATCATCTATTTTTTCTGTAATATTAAAATTTTCATCTTCATTTACATATTTCTTAATTTTATTTTCAGAAATTTTAGAAGCTCTACTCAATAAATTGATAGCTATATCCTTAGCTTTGTCACTATTTAGCATCTGAAATACTTTCTCAACACCAGGTTCTGTGACAGACCAATTTAAGGCAGTGGCAATTTTTTTAAAATCTTCAGTTGTTTGTACTGCATACTTCTGAATTGCCTCTTCAGAAACTCCGGAAGTGAGACTAAGTAGACGATATACTTTTTCTTCCGCTAATTCTTGAATACGAAGTTTAACCATTTGATATAATATTAAGTAAAATTTTATACTTCGTTAAATTTTAATCAATAAACTTGATAAGAATTTAATTATTTTATTAAGTATATTCACGCCCATATAAATTAGCTAATTCCTGGATATAGGTCGCTCGGAATTAGTTGCATATAGATCCAACAGGCGATACCTGAACAATGCGATCGCTATTCATTCTTCTTAAGAAACGCGATATATACTCTGGTGTTTAAATATATCGCATTTCTAAGTTTAATTACAGATTAACTGCATTAATCAGCCCAAAACCCCATTTGTCATCAAACGTTCCCGCAGTTTTTCCGGGAATGGCACTATTTTTGCGTAGCAAGTCTTTCACTGCATCTGGGTCAAGCCTGGAGTCACGCTGCAATAGTAGTGCTACTAACCCAGTTACAAATGGTGTTGCCATACTCGTACCGGCCATGACCAGAAACTTAGAATTAATAGTCATGGAACGGTCAAAATTGGCGGCTGAAGAAAGCGCAGAAACAATCATTGCTCCTGGTGCTGCTACATCCGGTTTTTGAGCATTATTTCGCAACGGCCCTTCACTGCTGAACTCAGAAATAGTATCTAATTCCAAACCCATTTCTCGCACTTGGTTATCAATATCTGTGTATTTAACTTTAGTAGTATAGGCGGCAACTGTAATTGCACTAGTGGCAGCTCCTGGAGAACCGATTTTCACAGAATCTTTTACACTTGTACCTGTGAAAAACACTGCCGAGGCATCATCTAGCGTCCAGACATCAAGCCGTGTGTCAGATGAGGAAGTATTACGTACCCGCAACTGCCAAACACCGCCTTGTACTGGTGAATTACCCTTACCGCGAATTTGCACGAAGAAATTATGGTCGCCGTTGACAGGATCTGGCCCTGGTGTCACGATTTCTACTTGTGAATCCGGCAAATCGTATTTTTGGCTGGGATTACCGTCGGTAATGATTTTTTGGAAGGGGGTAACGAAACCATTGGGACTCCGCACTGAAACTTCTAATTGTCCTTCACTGCTATACCAAGCGTTTAACCAGAGTATGCCCACTTGATTCAAGGGAACATTAAAGCGCATACCTTTGGTTCGTTTGCAGGTGATGTTTGCCTGGCCATGAATATTATCGTTTCCTTCGTTGCCCGCAGCACAGCAAACAATTCGTCCCGGCCCGGATTCGGCATCAATGATTTTTGACAGAGAATCACTACCGTCGTGGGCATCGGCGTGTCCGCCTAAGCTGAGATTTACGACTGCTGGTCGCCCCAATTCGCTAGCTATACGGAAAATGTAGCGCACACCATCGGCAATGTGGGCATCCTGCAAATCTGACTTGACAATTACCAATTCTGCCTCTGGTGCTACACCTCCATAGGTGGTATCAGCACCGGAAGCAATTCCTGCAACGTGGGTGCCATGACCATGAGTATCTTGGGAAACGCTCATTTGGATTCCCGTAAATTCTGCTCCATAGCCACCATCTGGTACTCCTGGACCAGGCAGTGTTTGATCCCAAACACGTAAAATCCGACCTTCAAAGGCGGGGTGTAGCGAGTCAATGCCACTGTCCACAATACCGATGATGACTCCTTTACCAGTCAAGTCATTTTTGCTTTTAAAATCTGGTACTTGCACTGCTGCGGGTGCAACGTCCATCCGTAGTTTTAATTTGCGCGATGGTTTAATGCGCTGGACGGCAGCCTCTTCAGATAAGGGATCTAAACCATCGATGGGTAAGAAAGCTGTCCGCACACTTCCTGAGTTTTGATTGACTTCAATGCCGTATTGTGCCAAGTGACTCAAGTCTGCATCAGAGTCGCAGTAGATAAAAACGACGCTCTTAGTTGGCTTGACAGGACTTTTAGGGGCGACTATACCTAGCGATCGCCTGTGCGTCATTAAAGCTTGTGTTCCTTCAGTTTGATAGTCTTCATATGCCAATAACAGCCCAGGAGAAAGTTTGTCGTGTCTCATTTTTTACTCAACTTTAGTTTATTTGTTACAAGCAAAGCATTGATTTTAGCAGGATAAGTCACTATGCCATTAATATAAGCTCAGTGATTTTTGTTGTTTTTATTCTTGATTGCGACGATGGTTATCTATTGTTTTGAATGAATAACATCAAGTCAACCTAGGAAGCTCACAAATGACTCATAAATCTTAGTTCTGAATTGCTAATTTATAAGTTATTTTTATGAATATTTCTCCTGCAAAATGGTTTTCTGTAGCTTGCAATATCTGTAAACAGGTAGGTGTAAGCATTAACAATGCTAGAGCTATAGGCATTTTTCGTCCTTACTTAACTTTTTTCAGAACCACTTTTGAGTAATTCACTGCCTAGCCCAGTGATTACGGACAAAGCTAATACCATTTTGGATTTGAGATTTTGCGGAAAGTTGCCATAGCGAAGCGTTAGCTCGCTATGGCAACTTTCTAAGACGGATTCTGAAAGAATTATTGGTAATTGCTTTAGTGCTGAATCTGCCGCAATTATTATTCAAAATTGGTATAAATTTAACAAATAAAAAAATATTAATTAATACAAATAAATTTTATTTAGTAATAAGTATAACAATTTAATATAGTTTTCAGGCAGATTAATACTGGTAAAATTTGTATCAAGAACGGAAAAAACGGAGCAGGGAATGATGAGGAAAACGCGGTGAACCAGCGCCTTGGACTGAGCTGCTTTGCGGCGTTCGCTTAGCGTCGACCACAGGAGAAGACTTGGGGCGACTGGTGTTAGCGTAGCGGTAGCACCAGTCGCTCATGGGGGAAACCCCCAAGACCGCGCTGGTTCACCGCGCAAAGCGCGTCTACAACTGGGGGAACCCCGGCAACGCAGTGTTTCCCCAAGACCGCACTTCTCTCCGCACGCAACTGGTTCCTCCTCACTTCTGCCTGATTATCTACCACAAGTGAGAGCCGTAAATCAGCAAGTATTTGCAACGATCGCTCCTGAAGGTATAAAGAGTAATTCATGCAAATTCAAACACCAGACTGGGTTAAGCACGCTATTTTCTACCAAATCTTTCCAGATCGCTTTGCTAGAAGCAAACAGCCGCGCAAACGACTGTTACACGAAGCTCGTTGGGAAGATTGGGAAGCTATGCCAACACTCCAAGGTTACAAAGGCGGTGATTTGTGGGGCATCCTGGAAGAGTTAGACTACATACAGAAGTTAGGCATTAACGCTATTTACTTCACACCCATTTTTCAATCGGCTAGCAATCACCGCTATCACACCCACGATTATTATCAAGTCGATCCATTGCTGGGTGGTAATGCGGCTTTTAAGGAACTATTAGACGCAGCTCATCAACGGAATATCAAAGTTGTTCTGGATGGAGTGTTTAACCATTCCAGTCGTGGCTTTTTCTTTTTCCACGATGTTTTAGAAAATGGCCCTCATTCTCCTTGGGTGAATTGGTTCAAGATTGAAGGTTGGCCCTTATCACCCTATAACGGTGAATTTCCTGCAAACTACGTGGGTTGGGCTGACAATCGTGCCTTGCCAGCGTTTAACCACGACAACCCAGAAGTGCGGGAATACATTATGGAAATTGCCGAATATTGGATTAAATTCGGCATTGATGGTTGGCGCTTAGATGTGCCTTTTGAAATCAAAACTCCTGGTTTTTGGCAAGAGTTTCGCGATCGCGTCAAAGCGATTAATCCCGAAGCCTATATTGTGGGTGAAGTTTGGGGAGATTCGCGTGAGTGGCTGGATGGCACTCAGTTTGATGGGGTAATGAATTATCTATTTGCCGGGCCGACAATCGCCTTTGCCGCTGGCGATCGCGTCGTGCTAGAACAAGTGCAAAGTCGAGATTATCAACCCTACCCTCCCTTATTTGCTGCCGAGTACGCTGCCAAAATCCAGGAACTACTGCAACTTTACCCTTGGGAAATTCAGCTGACGCAACTCAATTTGTTAGCAAGTCATGACACAGCCAGGTTGATGACTATTGCTGGCGGCGATCGAGCCAGTGTGGAATTGGCGACTTTGTTAGTACTCACCTTTCCTGGCGCTCCCAGTATCTATTATGGAGATGAAGTTGGTTTACCTGGTGCGATCGATCCAGACTCACGTCGCGGCTTTCCTTTAGAAGCTAGCTGGGATCGGGAAATTCTCAATACTCACCGCCAATTAATTGCCCTGCGTCATACTTATCCAGCATTGCGTACGGGAGATTATCAAGTTATTTATGCCCAAGGGGCACTGTACGTTTTTGCCCGAACTTTAGGGACAGAGGAATTGATTATTGCTGTTAATGCCGGTACAGCATCGACAAAAGCTAATTTCGATGTCACAAGTTTGCATACTCAACCCAACAAGCTTTTGTATGGCACTGCCGAAGTCGAGTGGAATAGTGAAGGAGAGACTCAGCAGCTTTCCTTGACTCTTCCCGAACGTTCTGGCTGCATTCTGAGTGTAGGTTAACAGAGACTGGGGATTAGAGACTGAGGACTAGGAAGGAATTTAATTCACCAAAGGAGTTTTTCTTTCTAATACCCAATCCCCAGTACCCAATCCCCTTACTTCCCAGCAACCATTGCTGGCATCAATACAGCATCAATTACGTGAATCACACCATTGTCGGCGAGAATATCGGTTTTGAGGACGTTAGCACCATTCACCTGAATGACACCATCAGTAGACTCGATCGCGACAATTGAACCCTCCAGCGTCTCTGCTTCTTCGATCTGTTCCAAGTCGTCAGACCTAACATCACCAAAAGCGACATGATACATCAATATCTTTTTCAGTTTAGGGATGTCTTGCAGTAGAGAATCTAGAGTTGCCTTTGGTAATTGAGCAAAAGCCTCATCAGTGGGTGCAAAAACTGTCAGAGAATCAGGACTCTTGAGAGTTTCTAAGAGGTTTGCAGCTTTAATAGCCTTTACTAGCGTGTTGAAATTTCCTGCGTTGACAGCAGTTTCCACAATATTAGCCATAAGGTCAGGTTAATTTATTAACTTACGGTTACAACACACTTATAAAGTGATGAAAAGCCATCAGCCTCTATCAAGAGAGAGGTTAGCAATCATTTTCTACACAGCAGCAGACTTATTAGTGCTGTTAAACTGGGGAGTGACCCCAAGAAAGGATGAAGGATAAAGGTTGAAGTCAAAAGAATCTAATGGGATACAAGTTTGCTGATTCGCCCGTCAGGTCAACTTCATACTTCAGACTTGATACTTCATGCTTACTGATGACCCTAAAAACCACTGAATATGCTAAAACGTTCTAAGTTCGAGACAACTCAGTCTCAAATTATGCATCGTGCTGAGGATTTAATTAGCGCAGCTTCAAATCGTTATCGCATTACAGTTCAAGTGGCAAATCGTGCCAAGCGTCGGCGTTACGAAGACTTTGATAGCCCTGCGGAAGACGTAATGATGAAGCCAGTGTTGAGGGCAATTATCGAGATGTCTGACGAACTGACTCAGCCAGAAATTATTGGCGAAATGTAAAACAGTGCTGAGTTGAAAGTGCTATGTGCTGAGTACGAAAGTATTTGCATTACACTTTCACCTCAAAATATCCACTATATGAAAAAGAAAAAACTTCTGTTTAAGTCAATCCGCCAATTTATTCTGAGTTTCCACTCAGTACTCATAATCTTAATGGTAGTGAGTGTACTAATTGTTGCTTCAGGAGTGAGTAAATTAACGCCAAGCAATTTACTCGGCATCCAACCTGTTATGGCTCAGAGAGTTAGTCCTGGAGATGTTTGGCAACAAGTTTATCAGCAATTGCCCGACTTACCAAAGGAAAATAAGTACATCAGCAAAGAGACTGGGAAAGTTGCTGAAAACGACACCTTGGCAAGTCGTTTGATTCGTTATCACATTTATGTAAAAGAACGTGCCCCAAATTATCGCCTAGATTGGAAGTTGACCTTGGCTGATTACCTGGGTGCAAATGAAATTATGTATGACACTACCTATCCAGGGAATAATACATTACGGCAAAGTCCTTTGGCAGGCGATCGCAAAGCTATTGCAAGCCTCACACGCTCTCAAAGAAACGCCTTTGTACAAGTTTTAACCAATATTTTTAGTCCGAATTCCTAGAATACCCCACTTTCAAGAGCAGGTTTTAGAAGTCATAAAAGCCTCTCTGCCTCCCTGCTTGCTAATAAAGCATCGGATTCGTTTTTGGTTGATAGTCGGTACAATCGATAGCTGCTTCTGTGTTAGCAATAGATGGGTGTACGGTGCATTTAAGACGATAGTCTGCTGTAAAAAATTGGCAACCAGTGCAAGGAATTTGATGCATTTGTTTCGCTGCACTCACACTATCTCGTGCTGTTACCCATAGACTCCAGAAACAGAGAAGAGTTACAACCCAAGCACCGACAAAGCAAATAGGGACTAAAAAAGGTTGAATGCCATGAATGAGAAAAGATATCAGTTCCAACACGGTAAGTCCTGATAAAAATTAAGAGTTAGAAGTATATTAACTCCTAACTCCTGACTCCTAACGTCTGACCATAGAGGTATCAATTCATTAGTGGCTGAGAAGGCGAGTGGAGAGTAGGAGAAGCAAGGGAAGATAAGAGGAATTCTTAATAAATCCTTACTGCTAACTCAGCACTGATAATACACTCAGCACTATTGTATCAAACGCCAGCATGTCCCAGTGCTAAACCAGCAACAAGCATTCCGAAGACGAGGAACGGTTGGGCACTGGCTTGGTATTTAACGTCATTCTTTAGAGGATCGCGCAAAAAATACATATCCTGGAAGGTGATTTGCGGGATGATTAACAGTACCAGAATTGCTGCGTACAAATTCTCATGGATACTGACGAGATAAGCGGCAATAAATCCTTGAAATAAGTCAATCATCAGCACACAAATCCATGCCGCAGTAGTCACACCAAACATTACAGGTAGCGACTGTAATCCTAACTGGCGATCGCCTTCTACACTCTTGAAGTCATTGACGATGGCAATACCCAATCCAGCCAAACTGTAAATTAGGGTGAGAACAACAATTTTCCAGTTGAGGTCGCCAAATAAAGCATGACCTGCCCACCAAGGTAAGGCGATGTAGCTTGCTCCAAGAGCATAGTTTCCTAGCCAACCGTTTTGCTTAAGTTTCAGAGGAGGTGCAGAGTAGATATAGGCAATGAAAGAACCAAACACAGCCAGAGCTGTAACGTTAGGGAATTCATGACCAGCCCATACATCCAGAACAAATGCCAAAGCAATACCAGATAAAAATAATACTAAAATCTGCGTAATTACCTGAGGTACAGAAATTGCACCGGAGGGAATGGGACGGTAGGGTTCATTGATGGCATCGATTTCGCGATCGTAAAAATCATTCAGAGTTTGGGTGTAACCTGCCAACAGAGGTCCCGACAACAACATACAAGCTGCTGCCTTTAACACATTTTCTAGCGTCCAGGTATAGTTGCCGGAGGAAGCTGCACCACAGACAACACCCCAAATTAGGGGAATCCAAGTGATGGGCTTCATCAATTGCAAGCGAATTTTCCAAATGGAGGTTTCCCCTGGTGCTGCGCCTTTCATACCCAGCAACTGCCTTGTTTTGGCACTGCGATCGCCAACTGCTGTTTCCTGGTTAGAATTAATGGCTACTGAGTCTAGTGCCTCACCTGGATTGGAATTTGGATTAATGGGAGTTGATTCGGACATAAGACTTAATTACTCGGTTAGGAGTTAGGAGTAGAGACGCGATTAATCGCTTCTGTACAAGAGTTAGGAGTAGAGACGCGATTAATCGCGTCTGTACAAGAGTTAGGAGTTATGAATTGTTGTTTGTATTAGGGATTCGGGACTCTTAATATTTGGTTAAAACACCGCCTCTAGTAGGCGGCTCTCTTTCCTTGTCCCCAATCCCTAGTCCCCAGTCCCCTTTATTCCTTACTCCTTACTAAAATTAAAACGAAATTATCAAATAATTATTCTGAAACTTCGCTCCAGTAACTGGTCTGCCACTCAGGGCAGGGGGGAGGAAGATATTACGCCGCTGGTCACCTGCTTCCACAGTAACTTCTGGACCGTACTGGGTGAGTTTGACTTGCTTTTTATCAAATCCAGGTAAAAACAAGCGTACCTGACGGTTGTGGCTGTCGATTTCAATTGGTTTGGGAGCCTGTGCCGCTCGCTCTGCAAAGTTGGGTAGAGCGTCTATTAGCGGTTGCCAGTCACCTGTTGTATAGTCGGGAACTACACTAACGCTTAAAGGTGTAAATTGTTCTGACAAATTAATATTTGTCTCAGAAGACACAATTATTGCCCCACCAACTGTTAGACCAATTTGTTGGGCACTGCCCCACAAATAACGACTACTTGCCACTTCAATTGGATCTGCGGTGCTGACCAAGAAGGCAGCGATGCGATTGGGGTTAGCAAGAGCAGCTTTCCCCTTATCTAAAAAATTGTTGACTTGGTTAGTGGGCTGGGCAAAGTTATCCGCTGTCCAATTGACATTAAAAAAGCTGCTAATCAGCGGTTGAATCAAAGGAGATTCAGAAATTGTCTTTCCTAGGTCAGAGTTGACAAATAACTGCCGAAATCGCCGGACATACCAACTGAGAGATTCTGGTAGCCCTAACATCCGCAGGCTAGAAGCATCACCCGTGCCATCATAAACGATCGCGTCATATTTGCCGCTGGCATCATATTCGCGGATAGCATTCAGGGCAAGGGCGTTGTCCATCCCCGGTAGCACTACCAGTTCTTGACCATAAACCTCTTTGAAGATGGGTGTGCGGAGGTATTGTGCTTCAAGTTTTTTTACCTCCTCCCAATTGCGTTCTAACAGCACGGATGCTTGAAATTGCACAACTTGCAAATTAGGAGCAATTTCCTGGGGGTCGGGAGTAAGGGTTTTATCTAGCAGAATGGGTAACGCTGGTTCTGCCAGTCCTGCTAGAAGTACGCGCTTACCTTGGCTTGCTAGTAGTTTGGCGGCAGCGATCGCTATTTTGGTACGATTGATGCCACCTTTACCCAAAAATGTCAATATCAGGGACATTACTTGATTTCCAATTACCGCCTGTCTTTTCAATTCCAACTTAGCACCAGGCAAATACTGTTAGCTTCCGCCCAGAGTTATCTCTACTATACGGGTTTGATTTCATCTTCAAAAAACCACGTAGAAGTATTGTCATCAAACTGTACTACTACACCGATACCACCACCATCGGTGACTTTGTAGCCCAAAATGATGCCAACTTGTCCTAATTTTTTAACGATAGGGGGAGATACGCGATCGCGCAGACGAAACACTTTAACTTTTTGTCCGATTTCCATGCCTATTCACAATGCTGCAATAAACCAAGTCTCAGTGTAGCTGAATCCGTGCCTCATCTGTAATAGATTCAGCGGGAAATGAGGGCGGAGGAGCAGGGGAGATGAGGGAAAGGCGTTGCTTTTCCCGATCGAGTCGAATTGAATTAGTAAAATGCCTATTTGCTTTCTCAAAATCCTTGAATGCTTTCTCATTTAAGTAAATCGCGCACTTATTTGAGCGTTTTCCGCATTTTCACGCTTGGTAGTGAAATTTTCTCATGAGGATTGGCTCCTGCTTGCTTGTGGTTAGAACCAAAACAGCAGCGATAACAACTCTTAGCAGAACATTTGCGTAGACGCAAAGCGGCTTGTCGTTAGACATCGGTAGAAATCGACGAGCCAGATAGCCCTGTTCTGTCACTCTCGGAAAACAATAATCGAAGCAAGATTCTGAAACTTTGATTGAGTCAAGCTTTGAGCCTTTATTTTCTAACAGTAACTAAAATTTATAGCCAAAACTTAGAAATTAAAGCCTCGAAAGGCTT
>NZ_JAVRBR020000024.1:0-34003 GCF_034531165.2 Dendronalium sp. ChiSLP03b
GAAGCAATCCTCGTGTTGTCAAAAAAACTAGAGCCAAATTTCCGAACAAAAAGCCCATACATAGAACCCAAACAGCTAAATTACAAACACTCACTTTTTCAGTAATTAACACCGCTTAGAACTTAACCGAACCGTATTGGGTACGCCTGGACCAACAGCCGATATAAACTTGTTCCGTAAGTCTCAGAAAAAATTTGATAAGTCGCAACCATTTTCAGGTGATAAGGCTTTTCAAGGAGGCACAAATATCACTACTCCTCACAAAATGAAAGCGAAACGAGAATTAACTCAACAGCAAAAAGATGAAAAACAGTTTTTTGTAACTGAGATGCACTTACCTCATGAATTTGGTCAAGGTGGCTTGGAGGTCAATTTTGATTTGGCAACACCACCCATCTAGTTAAACAGGGCAATAATGGGGCACGGAAAGTCAGAAGTTGGCACTGGCTCTTGTTCCTAGAAGATACGTTAATGTTTGGTCAACAGACTCGGTTTTAGTTTCCAGTTTACGTGTATCAGATGAAAAAAGTTGATTTTTAGATAAAAATTGCACAGTTTTTATCTAACTTTATCGTATGTAGATTTAGAGACCATTTATAAAGTAAATCTTTAGGCTACAAGACGACAGGCTACAAGACGACGCAGCATAATACGAGTCATCACAGCATATATGGCAGCTTCACTCATTTCTGGAAGACGCTCATAATCTTTGCTGAGACGATGGTACTGGTTAAACCATCCAAATGTTCTTTCTACTACCCAACGTTTGGGGAGAACCTGAAATTCTTGCTCAGTAAGGCGTATGACATCAACATGAGCTTGGATCATGAGCCAAACACACAGAGCAAATTTATCACCGTCATAACCTGAATCAACCCAGATGACTTCGACTTTTTCCAGTAATTCTGGACGCTCTTCTAGCAATTCCATTAAGTCTGTCGGGTAAGACTTTCGTGCCATGAGCGACTATGTAAATACACTGTATATAGGGTATCTTATCCTTGCAAGAATTCCTTTCTACTTGCCTTTAGATTTACTTTATAAATAAGCTCAAGACATTTCCAACTGTTAATATTTGCCTTTTTCTTAACCCATGCCTATGAGTTTTGGTATGCCACCAGCCTTGAGTTTGAGGTATTGCTGTATCAAGAGCCTCTTGAGATTGGGAAAGATTATATAAAAATAAGGCAATACATTGGCCTGCTAAAACAAGTGCTGCCTCTCTAATTTTTTGTTCTCTCTCTTTAATCACTCGTCCATCCCATTCTCTAACGTTAGTTAATTCTAAAAGTTTCGTAACCTGAGTTTGAAAATTTGACATGTATGGGCACAACCATTTAAGCAATCATCTCAACCTATTCTCTGTACATGTCTGCATATACAACTAGGGATCTAGACATTTCTCATGCGATGGCACGAAGCGCCCGCTAAGAGTGCGATCGCGCCCAGTAACCAAAATTAAGCCCAAGGAAATATCTAATATTTAGTCACGCAGAAGTCCTTACTTGTATAAATAAGTCGTCTGCGTGACTATTCTCTAGTTATATAAAAACAAAGTCCTGATGGTGAACAAAGATTACGCTGTAAAATTTTCAAAAGCCATAACCTCTGTTATTGTTACGAATTATTGAATGCGATCGCTACCTTGAAAACTTCCTCAGCACGTAGTTGTAGTTTTGACATTCATATTTCAAGGTACAAGCTTTAAGTTGTGTTTACAATACTTAATAATTAATGAAACCTTTACTATTTAAGCTTTTCAGCATTCATGTGTATTTGATCTAGTTAAATTTGAGTATTTTTTTGCATAAATTTGTGTAATTACCTGTATTTAATCTGTAGAAATAAATAGCAGTGTTCCTGAGTGGGTAGTATGAATTGGATCGGCTAATACTGAATGCGAGGAAAATCAAAGAATCCTTGATTACGGTTCTTTACTCCATATCATTGTATTCAAAATCACAATTCATTACCTGATTCGGTAATGCTAAATTAGCGTGAGTAAATACGAATGAATACAGAAATAGTAGATGTCGAGTCAATTTTAACTGACAATACAAAGCGTAAAAAAGTGGTTGACAACCCTTTTTTACACAGCCTACAAAAAAGGCATTTTATCCTCTTTCAAATCTTACCATTTGTAGGCACTTTAATAGCTCTGCCTTTAATACCTTATCTTCCATTTGGGCCATTTGAGCTATTCCTGTTTGTTTTATTTTGGTTAATGACAGGATTTGGGGTGTCGTCCGGCTACCATCGTTTATTTACCCATCGTTCCTACAAGACTTATGAAGCAGTTCAAGCCATGCTGGCTATTTGGGGTGCAATGGCTGGTCAAGGGGGTGTAATCTCATGGTCAGCATTACATCGTCGCCACCATGAATTGAGTGATAAACCAGGCGATCCTCACTCACCAAATCTTCATGGTAGTGATTGGCGCGATCGCATTCGCGGTTTAGTTCACTCTCACGTCACTTGGATGTACAAGCATCCATATCCCAGTGTTGTCCACTACGTACCGGATTTAATCAAAAACAAAACTGTGATCAGAGTCGATCGCTACTACTACCTGTGGGCTTCCCTTGGCTTACTGTTACCTGCTCTTTTAGGCGGCTTGTACCACTGGAGTCTAGCAGGAGCGTTAGCAGGATTTATTTGGGGCGGTGTGTTGAGAATTCTGTGGGGAGGACATACGATTTGGTCAATTAACTCCTTCTTGCACTGCTTTGGCGCGAAGCGTTTTCAAACCGAAGAACACAGTCATAATTTTGGCCCGATTGCCCTATTGACCTTTGGTGAGTCATGGCACAACAATCATCACGCGTTTCCTGCCTCGGCTTCTTTTGGCTTGGAATGGTATCGCTTAGATCCAGGTTACTGGTTCATTAAATTACTGGAAGTTCTACATCTAGCTTGGGAAGTAAAAGTTCCTACCCCAGACAAAATTCAAGCACGAGAACTCAACGCCTAATTCATCTAAAACTTTTAGCACTTTAAATCAGGAGATGTCATGAAAACTCAACAACAAATTAGCCAATGGATCAAAACCTACTTAGCAGATATCCTCGAAGTAGAACCAGAAAAAGTTGACGAGAACTATGAATTTGAGCGGTTTGGACTCAATTCTTCAGCAGCCGTCTCGCTCGTAGGAGATTTAGAAGAATGGTTAGGGTTTGAACTAAGTCCTTCTCTGTTTTTTGAGTTCAATACAATTGCTCAAGTTTCTACCTATCTAGCCGAAATGGCACAAGAAGAAAACGCTTTAGAAAATGTCGCTTAGGAGTGCTTAAGATGGTAGCAAGTATCAATAATCGAGGCGGTAGTGCCGCAGCTATCCAGCACCACTACGATGTCAGTAACGACTTTTACACCCTCTGGCTAGATTCTAGTTTGACTTACTCTTCTGGTTTATGGGATTCTCCTACGTTAGATAACGACCTAGAAACATCCCAACAGCGAAAAATTGATTGGCATCTGAATGCTTCAGGTGCAACAACCAGCAAAAGACTATTAGATATTGGTTGTGGCTGGGGAGCATTAATGCAACGTCATATCAACTCAAATCCCCAGAATCATGCTACGGGTTTGACGTTGAGCCACAATCAATATCTACATATCCGCGCTCTCAATATCCCTAATATCCAAGTCTGCGAAGAGAGTTGGATTGTCCATCAGCCAACAGATCCTTATGATGCGATCGTCTCTATAGGTGCTTTTGAACATTTTGCCCAACCAGAAGCTTCGTTGGACGAAAAAGTAAGTGTCTATCGAGAATTCTTTAGCCGTTGTCAAAAGTGGTTAAAACCTAAAGGTAAGCTATCTTTGCAGACGATCGCATATGGGTCGTTAAATGCCGAAGATAAAAATGTCTTCACCCAAACAGAGATTTTTCCTGATTCCGAATTACCTCGTCCTGGTGAAATTTTTATGGCATCCGATGGTTTATTTGAGGTCAAAACCTACCGCAACGATCGCCTCCATTATGGTAAGACTTGCGATTTGTGGCTGAAAAATCTCCGCCGTCAGAAATTGCTGATTGTAGAGCAATTTGGTGAAGAACTCTATTTGAAATACGAACAGTATCTGAAGTTAGCAGTTGCAGGTTTTTACTTCGGACAAATCTTACTCCTCCGTTTTGAAATGCAATCCTTAGCTAAATAAAACTGGATGATTCAGATAGCTACTTTTATCTACTAACAAGGAGTTATGCCTCATAATGATCGCTACCCCTCAATCTCCCGTTAAGTTTAACCCCTTCGCACCCGGTTTTCGGGAAGATCCCTACACAACATATCAAGGATTGCGCCAACAAAATCCGATTCACAATACCTTAGATATGTGGATCATGACCAAATATCAAGATATTATCCAAGTGTTGAACTCGGATGCGGTCAGCGTTAACTACATTCCCCAATATGTGGTACAACAAAAAGTTGGTGACATTCCCGGTTTGGTGGAATTGGGCCAAAAAGCGATCGTCTTTACCGATCCCCCAGATCATGCACGCTTGCGTCGGTTGGCAGGACAAGCTTTCAGTAACACTAATATCAATGCTCACACCGCCCACGTTCAGCAGCTAATTGCAGAGTTAGTCGCTCCAAAAATTCCAGAAGAAAGTTTTGATTTCGCTCAGATTGCCCATCAAATACCCTTGTATACTCTTTCCCATTTGCTAGGCATTCCCCAAGAGTACATCAAGACTATCGATGAATATATCCACCGCGTTCGTTCTATCTTAGAACCGAGTTTGTTGACCAAAATGCGTATCCGTCGCATTGAGCAAGATTTACAATCCTGCCTAGCTATTTTTCAAGAAATCATTGATCGCCGCAAAACCCATCTGGGAGACGATTTACTGAGTAAATTAATTCAAGCCAGAGTCGGAGAAGATCGACTCTCAGACAGTGAACTGGGTATAGCCTGTGTGATGACTTACGTTGCTGGTCACGAAACCTCCAAAGGATTGCTCACTAATGGAGTTCTAGCCTTTATGCAACACCCCGAACAGTGGCAAATTTTCCGTCAGGGAAAAGCTACTAGTAAACAAGTCATCAATGAAATACTGCGCTTCGATCCACCCTTACAGCAAACTGTACGCCTAGCAGTCAGTGACCTACAAGTTGGCTCTCATACCATTCGCAAAGGGGAGAAAATGCTTCTGTGTCTAGCTTCCGCCAACCGCGATGAGGATCAATTTGACAATGCTAATACCTTTGATATCACACGAGATGCTGCGGCTCAGATTGCTTTCGGACATGGCATACACAATTGCTTAGGACAAATGATCGCCCGACTAGAAGGTCAACTTCTATTCACTTATCTCTGCGAACACGTACAGGAAATGAGATTTGGTGCTAATGATTATCGTTGGCATCCAGAGGGTTTTATCACCCGAACCTTAACCTGTTTACCAGTGAGTTTCATCCCTGCCAGTTAATTAATACTGACAAAATTTCAATAGTTTTAGCCCTTTCACCTCTATCCATTTCGGCAGGATAAGGGCTTAACTACACACTATTGCTACTCCCTGAATTTCGGGAAGAAAACTAATGAGTTCTCGTCATTTAAATAGTTTGATTGACAAATTGCTCTTGCGAGCCAAGAATCAAGGCGATCGCCCCCTCTATTACTTTCTTGATACTAGAGGTCGGGAATATGCTCGTCTCACCTATGCAAGTTTATTAACAGCAGTCCAACAGTTAGCGACATGGTTAACCGACAAAACAGCAAGTGGCGATCGCGTCGCCATTCAGTTACCCACTAGCCCGGAATTTGTCATTACTTTTTTCGCTTGTCTGTACACTAACCGCATTCCCGTTCCTCTCAGTTCACCCAACCGCAAACATAACTGCGAACACTATCAACGGATTTTTACTGATTGCGATGCCAGTTTAATCGTAACTGATGCCAGCGTCCGAGACTTATTTGATAAAGAGGGCTTAAGCGCATCTCTTCCCATCCAGATTTTTCCCTCTCTAGAAACTCTAGACTCTCTCCTCTCCCCAATTGACCGACAAAGTAACGAAATTGGTTTTTTGCAATATACCTCTGGCTCTACCTCTTTTCCTAAAGGAGTGATAGTCAGTCATGAGAATATCATTGCTAACCAGAAAATGATTCAGCGCACCTTTGGTCACAGTAGCAACAGTATCGGGTTAGCTTGGGTTCCCCTATTTCACGACATGGGACTGATTGGTAGTATCTTTCAGCCTTTATATGTGGGATTTCCCTGTTATTTCATGTCTCCGGTGACTTTCCTCCAACGTCCTAAACTTTGGTTGAAAACGATCTCAGATAAAAAGGTGACAACTACAGGGGGGCCTAATTTTGCCTACGATCTCTGTATCCAACGCATAGATCCCGCGTCGTTAGCAGACCTATCTTTATCCTCTTGGGATGTAGCCTACAACGGGGCTGAACATATCAAACTCCAGACTCTAGAACTTTTTAGCAATACCTTTGCTCCTTACGGCTTCAGAAAATCTGCCTTTTTACCTTGTTATGGTTTGGCAGAAGCCACTCTAATCGTTAGCGGTACAGATAAATCTGAAGAGCCTTTGGCTTTGACTATCCCTTGTAGCGGCGATGAAGTCCTGGATGCGGATGCGCCCCAGCAGAAAGGCAACACCCGCACGGTGGTGAGCAATGGTCAGGTAATGCCAGAATTGTCCTTACGGATCATCAATCCTCAAACTTTCAAAGAATGTCCTTCTCACTACATTGGAGAAATTTGGATTGCCGGGCCGAGTATTACGCGCGGTTACTGGCAACAACCCGATAAAAATCAGGAAACATTCGTTTATCGGGATGGATTGAGATTTTTACGGACTGGAGATTTAGGTTTTCTGGATTCTCAGCAGCGACTCTATATTACGGGGCGGCTCAAAGATTTAATCGTGATCGATGGCAAAAACTATTACCCTCAAGATATTGAAGAAACTGTGAAACTGTCTCACCCCGCTTTAAGTGAAGTCAATTGTGCTGTATTTTCCATCTCTGGAACTCACGCTCAAAAACTGGTGGTGGTGAATGAAGTAATCCGCCAATTTGCACAGCACATCGATCGCTACGCGGATGAAATTAGAAAAGCCGTTCAGACTGCTGTTTATAACCATTATCAACTAACAGTACACGATACTGTACTGCTCCCGTCAAATAGCATTCCCAGAACCACCAGTGGCAAGATTCAACGGCAGCGTACCAAGTTGCTCTATCTCTTGCAACAACTGGAAACCCTCGAAACAGTCAACGAAAGTATCTGAAGAGTAAAAATTAATCTCTATGACTATGCAACAAGCAAGCTATTTAGCTGAAATCTCAGATCAGTATTCAGTTACAGAAGTAACAGAAGTTTTCCAACCAGTAGAAATTGATCCTCGCCATCCTCAATATACACTCCTGTCTGGAATCAGGAAATGGATTAGATATGCGTGGTATCCTACCATTGACATAATCAGTGTTATTGGTGCAATTGCGGCGATCGCTTCTTTTCAACATCAAGGCATTAGTTGGATTGACCTAGGAATTTTGCTTTTCATGTTTAACCTTGTGGGTTTGGCAGGAGAAGCAGGAATGCACAGACTCTTTGCCCATAAAAGCTATAAAGTAGTCAAACCCCTGCGGATTCTCTTGGCATTGGCTGGTTCAATGGCTGGTGAAGCACCCATTCTTGAGTATGTGGCTTATCATCGTCGTCATCACATCTATGCAGATCGAGAAGGCGATCCTCATACCCCCCATTACATCGCAGCTGAAAAACCTTTGTCTAGGAGCAGAAATATCTGGCACTCATTTTTTGGCTGGAAGTATAACTCCAAAACCAACCTAATGGCTCCACCTGAACGATATGCCAAGGATGTACTTGCTGAACCAGCAATGGTGACGATCAATAACTATTTTTATGGCATCGTTTTGTCCTCATTCCTCCTGCCAGCTTTACTAGGTTTTCTCTTTACCGGGACTGCTTCTGGTGCATGGACTGCTTTTCTCTGGGGGGGATGTTTCAGATTTTGCGTAATGACCCTGATGGGAGATTTGATTATTCGCGCAGGCTGTCACCTCTTCGGTACTCGTCCCTTTATCGACCAAGCTAACAGTCACAGTGGTAACATTTGGTTTCTAGCAATTCCCACTTTAGGACTAGCTTGGCACAACAATCATCATGCTTTTCCAGGTTCTGCCCTACTCAACATTGATTGGTGGCAAATAGATCCCAGTGGCTCATTTATTAGCTTGTTGGAAAAACTCGGTTGGGCTACAAATGTCAAGCGACCAACTCCAGAACAAGTAAAAGCGAAACGGTTTCATCCCGAAATTGTTGGTTGATTTATCTCTCAGCAGCGATCGCACAATATCAGGACTTTCTTAACTTATGGATGCTACAATCAAAACCGAAAAACTCAACAAACCTGTTGCTAAAATCAGAACTCCCGCTAATATTGTTTCCCTACGAGAAGCAATTCAGACATCTCCCTTTACAGTCTGGACTAACGCAGAGATTACTGCTTGTGAAGATGGCTTTGCTGAATTAATCGTCCCTATGCGGCAGGAATTAAAGCAGCATAGTGGTTTTACCCACGGGGCTGTGATTGGCTTTTTAGTTGATAGTGCCTGTTGTTGGGCAGCAGCTTCTAAGGTTGGTGATGTTGTCACTGCTGAATACAAGCTGAACTTTATCGCCCCTGCGGTTGGGGAAAAATTGATTGCTAGAGGTTATGTGATTAAATCAACCTTTAGCCAAGTCATCACCAGGGCTGATGTATTTTCGGTGAAAGGGAATAAAGAAAACCTTGTTGCTACTGGTTTAGCTACCGTCACCCCCTACGGTTGATCCCACAAAGCGATCGCTTCTCTACGAGACACTACGCGATCGCCAACACCAAGGGCGATCGCGCTAGGTCAAGTCGATTAGGCAAATGCTAAGACTTGAATTGATTTCCGGAAAAAGTTACCCAAGGTATGTCAAGGCAGGTTTTTTCAGTGGCGAAAACTGCCTGACAATACCATCATTTACTCACAAGCAGCTTAACTATGTTTGCAGCCCTAGTTGATACGGTTTTGCCAACCTTAAGAAGTTCCTCAATCATTTACAGTCCTGCTAGTCAGTCTCGCTCTAATATTCAATTTATGGATATGGGGATAACGTGGATACGCTATTGCATTACTGGAGAAAATAAACCCACTATTGTACTCAATACGGACCCACCATTAACTATTGAGTCTTACGATCGGACAATTGCCGAGCTTTCTCGCTATTTCACAGTCATTGTCTTTGAAATACCTGGGTTTGGATTTTCCTTTCCCAAGGGATTGGGTTTTAGGTATGATTTTGACTTTATTACAACTATCTTAGTTGAATTCTTAACCCGTCTCAATTTAGGCCCGTATGTATTAAGCTTCCCTTGTCTTTTGGGATTTTGTGCCATCAAAATTGCTAACCTGCATCCTAAGTTAGTTTCTCACATGGTTCTGAATCAAATTCCCACTTGGCAAGGTGCTTTGGAGTGGAAAAAAGGAAGAGATCCTCAAGGTATTCTCTCTACTCCTTTTTTGGGTCAAATAGCTTTACATTTCTTAAAAGAAAAGCGTTGTGGCAGCTGGTTTGACCTTGTCATTGCAGAATCTCAAACAGCACAGAAATTAACTGAAATAGCACTTCAGTCTTACAAGTTAGGGGCGTGCTTTTCTCTGGCTTCTTGCTTCCAATTTTACTTGCAAGAACAGCAACCGGATTTAGAACCTGTTAAACAACCCAGTCTGATTATTTGGGGAGAATGCGATGGTTCTCATGCGCACACTGATAAAAGTCTGACTCGCCAGTTAACTCTTGATTCTGAAGAAGTACATATTCAAAAAGCAGGTCACTCCCCTGAAGTGGAAGCTCCGCAAATTTTTGCTGAATCAGTTAAGAATTTGATTAGTTAAAACTGGCTGTGTTACAAAAATTATTGTATCTATCCACTGGCATCAAAATACCTAATTTATGATTTAATTTCAGGATTTTGAGGGATTTTCAACTAAAAGCTGAATTTAACTAGTCATCATCAATCGCTTGCAGTAGAAATGATGAAAAAGCTTTTTTAACTGCTGTCTTTTTTTAGGCGGCAGTTTATTATGCTTGCTGTCATATTAGCTTGTATCTTATTTGTTTTTTGAGAGAAAAATTATCTATGCAGGTTAATTTGAGCAAGTCAAGGGTAGATTTTTTATAAAGAAATCTAAAGAAAAAAAAATTGTATCGAAGACTAAGTGTAGTATGCCATATAGGCAGTATATTTACTAAACAATAATGTTCCCTAATTCCATCATACTGACCAAAGAAGTGGGGAAAAGACAATTCTATTACCTGTAATCTATAGGCAAATCCAGATGGTCATTTCCACACCAAGGATATGCGGAAAGTGATGTTGCATAAATGTTAGATGAATTACAACTTTTGAGCAAAACATAATATTAATTTTTTGTGTTTTGCTTCTTTACACAAAATGACAATCATCCTACAAATCAACAACTTCCGAAAAATTTATTATGCAATTTAGTCAAGAACTTAGTTAATACTGACTGAATTGACAAACAAGACATCTACAGCCGTTCAGGAATCCGATCAAACAATTCGTTGATCAGCAAAAAGCTGACACAGTTACATCTCTATTAAGGAGTTTGGAATTTATGTTGTTGCGCCGCCGTCAATTCCTTCAATCGTCGTTGTTGTTCACAGTCGGAATGACAACTACAACCGCCCTAGCTGACCAACCGATCCAGGCGATCGTCATTGGCAGTGGTTTTGGTGGAGCGGTAGCTGCTCTGCGTTTGGGACAGGCAGGTATCAGAACCCTGGTTTTGGAACGTGGTCGTCGTTGGCCGATCACTCCTGCACAGGATACCTTTGCCACCTATGACCAACCAGACGGTCGCTCCGCCTGGTTTCGCACGACAACCCCTGTTTACAACCCGCGACCCATCGACAAGTATGCGGGAATTCTTGATTTAATTATTGGTAACGGTATCAACATCCTGAATGGTGCGGGGGTTGGGGGCGGATCGCTAGTTTATGCTGCCAGTACTTACCAGCCAACAAAGAGACTGTTTGAAAGGGTCTTTCCCAAAAGTGTGAAGTACCACGAGTTGGATCGCATCTATTATCCGCGCGTCCGCTCGATCCTCAAACCATCTCCCGTGCCACAGGATATCCTGAACACCAGCTATTACCTAAGCAGCCGCGTATTTTTAGAGCAGGCGGCTAGAGCCGGCTTGCCAACACGCTTGCTTGATATCAATGTGGATTGGGATATTGTTCGGCAAGAGATAAACGGCACACGGAGGCCTTCAACAATTATTGGTGAGTCGTGGTATGGCATTAACAGTGGAGCAAAGAACAGCCTCGATCGCAACTACTTAGCTCAGGCAGAAGCTACTGGGAAAGTAGAAATTTTGCCGTTGCACGTTGTTCAGTCAATTTCCGAACTAGGCCATAAGAGAGGGTATCGCGTCGTTTGTGACCAAATAGACGAGTTTGGTCAAGTTTTGGCTAGGCATTCCTTCATCTGCCGCCATCTGTTTCTGGCCGCTGGTTCTCTTGGCACTACCAAACTGCTGCTAAAAGCCAAAGCCACGGGCGAACTGCGCCGTCTAAGTGAAGATGTAGGTAAGTATTGGGGTACAAACGGCAATACTGTGGCTGTGCGAGCTGGACTGATTCCCACTAACCCGACCCAAGGTGGTCCATCGACGGTAGCTGTTGAACACTTCAACAACCCAATTGCACCTACAGTTCTGGTCTATGCACCCTTCTATGGGTTACCGCAGGGTACACTTGGTTCATTGGGATTGAACATTTCCCAGCCTGATGGACAAATCACTTATAACTCTTCCACAGAAAATATTGACGTGAACTGGCCGATTACTAGTGCCAGCAACCAGACCAACCTACAAGCAGCCACTTTTACTTACAACCTGATTGACACAGCTAACACAACTCCACAGAGAAAGCCCACTACCAGAATTCGCCACGGTAGCATTCCTGCCTCTAGGTTATTAGACCCAGATAAATTACAAAGCAACTTAGTGGGAGAAGTGAGTGGGGCTAGCACTGTAGCACCACTAGGTGGTGCTGTCATAGAAAAGGTTTGTGATTCTTATGGTCGTGTATTCGGACACTCTGGTCTTTATATCGTGGATGGGTCACTCATACCCGGTTCCGCAGCCTGCGCCACGCCCTCTTTGACAATTGCAGCTCTAGCAGAGCGAAGCATGGATAGAATCTTGAACGATATCAGGATCTGGTAACTCCAAGCTCAAACAAAGTGCAAGACTACAAACTGGACTTCCCAGCCTGAATTGACAAAAGTTTTGCTTCCAAGTTCGTGCTAGGCCCATAAAAGTGCGAGTATCATGCCCACGATACTCGCTTAATGACAAAGTTAAACTTACTTTTTGATTTGTAATAATTCTGATATGTCGCCTTTAGTTAGTCTGATAACTGCCTTGGCACTGTTGTTATACTTGGTTCTCACGATTAATGTCAGTAGATATAGAGTCAAATACAATGTGCCTGCTCCTCAGATGACAGGAAATCAAGACTTTGAAAGAGTGCTGCGAGTCCAGCAAAATACTCTAGAACAGTTAGTTTTATTTTTACCTGTGTTATGGTTATTTTCTTTCTACGTTAGTCCATTGTGGGGAACGGGACTTGGTGTGGTCTGGTTGGTAGGACGAATTGCATACGCTTGGGGATATTATCAAGCTGCTAAGAGGCGAGTTATTGGTTTTGGCATCAGTTCTATAAGCAGTCTAGTATTACTCCTAGGTTCGCTTATTGGCATTATTTGGGTAACGATCTTTTAATTTGGACACCGTTAGGGGAAGAGCCTGTGGCGGGAAGTCGGGAAATAGAGTTTAAACGAAATTAACCAAAAAACATCTACAGTAAAGCGTTCAGCCCACTAATGCCGTTTTAGTTTCTCCCTGCCTTAAAGCCTTCCCCACTAAGGAATTCCTCGTTTATCTGCAACAGAATTTTATCTGTGTCCTTACCTTTGTTGGCATAACTAGCTGGATTACTAGGATCTTTCTTGTTCTCCATTCCATACTTGGCATTGTCAGTAGACCGAAAAGTTTTGCGATCGCTAAAAAATAGTAGTGTATGATACAGTTTCTTGGAGGAATGTAAAAAGCTGATTGCTTTAGACAAAGGATAAGCACAGCTTATGAATAAGCCACAAAAATCAAGCAAAATCAGCCGGACGGTAAACAAACTTCGCAGGCTACGCCATAGTTATTTCGTCATGACCCCAATTTGGGAAGAGAAAACGTCGTCGTGCTGCTCCTTTGAGTTGGCTAGCCGTTTCCTTGAATACTTTTTTGACTGATTCAGTTAATTCGAGCAACACTCCGCTCCACCCAAAAATCTCCCAACAAAATTGAATTTACTACGAATAGGGGGGAAGGAGAAGCAGCCTGCGGCTGCTTCTCCTTCCCCTCTCATAATGATTATTATTCTTGTGTTTGGTAATTTTATTCCTTTGAAGTCCCTAAATTCCCTTTTTAAAGTGGGGCTGGGGGGTCAAGAGAAATATTTAATACTTCTCAGACATCATCATAACTATAGGAATCGTACTTGAATCTTGCTAAGTATACTGAGAAATAAACCTTTGTATGGCAAGCTTCTAGCCAATTTTGTTTTTCAGAAATCAAATATAAGTCCTATATTTATACTCAACAATTACATAATTTTTGAAAACAAGAATGCTTTGGTAGAGAAAATCTAGTAATTAATATTTTTAGCTAAAAAGAAACTCAATATTTCTAATAATATCCTCTATATTGCCACTAAAAGTAATAGTAGTTGACTCGCATTTATATTTCAAAATTAATTAGTTAAAAAGCAAAAACAACTAACATATATTTAGATATATAAAAATTATGCTGATTTCTGTCTCAAGCAATATGAAGGACTTAATTAGTATTTTAATATACCAAACATTATCTAGCTCAAGATAGACGATTGCTACTTTTTACTAAATTACATTCATAACTAATGAAAGTAGGTAGCTTAGATGAACTTATAACTAATTGCTAGTTAACAAGAAAGGATACCTAATTCATTGCTGGATATGAGTTTTAGAGAATAAACTATTGATTAGCTCAAATTCCTGAAAACCCTACACAACAAAGACTATACTCATAGGTTTTTAATACAAAATTACAGGAAGGAATTTATGAAGCAATTTACTGTGAACACAACCCTAATGGGCAAAGTTACTGATATTGCACAAGAGCAAGGCAAATTTAGTATTAAATGCCGTAGTGGAGATGAATTCCTGGTTGCAGTTGGTAGAGAAACACGATTTCAATTTTTACAAAATTTAGATGGTATAAACCGCGATAGAGTCCCAAATCCTGACAATTTTCATCAGTCCTCGCCAGCAGATTTAGTCAGAAAATACATCCAGCCTAATACCTTAGTTGTCCTCCAAGGTGTGTACCAAGCAAATAACGGTAACTGCCAATATGATGCCCGCATTGTTAACTTACTAAATTCATATAGAGGTCAAGACGAATTTCTGTTTGAGCAGATACACTGGTGGTTAACACAAATTGCTCGTCTAGCCGATAGTTGGTTAGGCTATCTATTTCCAAATAAACAAACTTATGAAATAGATGATTTTGCTCTTTACCGAACTAACTTGAACATCATCGGTTTACCAACAGATGATAGCATTCAGGAATGTGCTACTCTTTCCAGGCTAATCTATGGTCTTTCCTCTGCTTACTTGTTAACTGGAGGTGAACGCTATCTTTCAGCTGCTCGTGCTGGAGTTCAATACCAACGAGAAACTTTTCGTAGTTTAACATCTGATGGCAAGCATTGTTTTTGGGCTTTTGGTAAGCGCAAGACTGAGTACAGTTATGAGTTGTATATGCGCTCTCTCAACGAGGATGATAGAGATACAATTCCACTTTACGAACAAATTTACGCCTTAGCTGGATTAGCTCAGTATTATCGAATCACTTTAGATTGGGAAGTACTTGATGATATCAAGCGGACTGTTCGTGTCTTTAATGATTTCTTCATCGATCCCGAATCAGAGTACGGCAAACAAGCTTACGGTGATTACTTTTCACACCTTGATTATGTGACATTAAATTGGGACAGTCCGGCTCTTGGAGATAACCAAGCCAGAAAAAATTGGAATTCGATTGGGGATCATATACCAGCTTATTTAATTAACGTGATTTTGGCATTGGAACCTTTGCCATTAACCGATCATGGTCACGAAGAAATCTGTAAATTTTTAGAAACTTGTAAGAAGATTCTCAAAACAACATCCACAATCATTGTCGATAGATTTCCCGATCCAGATCCCAATGTTCCATTTGTGAATGAGCGATTTTTGCGAGATTGGAAACCTGACCATAATTGGCGGTGGCAACAAAATCGTGCCGTTGTCGGACACAATTTAAAGATAGCCTGGAACCTGACTCGTGTTGCCAATTATTATTATTTCTTAGCCACCCAATGTGCTGCTGATAACGCGCAAGAAGCCGAAGAATCACAACGCCTAGCGGATAAGTTAATGAAGCTAGCAGACAATTTAGGCATAAAGATGGCAGAGATTGGCGTAGATCTATTTAGAGGTGGAATTTTTGATACTTTAGAACGTAATCCGCAAAATGGAACGCCACTAGAATTTCCTTGGTTTAACACTAAAGACTTCTGGCAACAAGAACAAGCCCTATTAGCCTACTTAATTCTTTATGGTTGCAGTAATGAAAATCATGACCAAAAACAAGAGTATCTGCGATTAGTACGAGAAACCGCCGCATTTTGGAATTTATTCTTTCTCGACCAAGACAATAAAGGTATTTTCTTCCGAGTCAGTGAGAGTGGTGATGCAATTACTGTAGGGCAGTACGGGCAAAAAGGTGGACATTCGATTTCTGGCTACCATTCCTTTGAGCTAAATTACTTAGCTCATATCTATATCAGTAGCTATGTAACAAAAGAACCCTTCTGCTTGTATTTTAAACCTAATGCTGATTGTCGCCAGCGATCGCTCAATGTTTTACCTGATTTCTTTAGACCCCATACTTTAGAAGCGAGCAGAATCAGTATTGATGGTAACGATCGCACATCAATAGACCCTGATAACTTCCGTATTGAACTAGCAGAAAAAGAATTTCAACTTGGTTCAGCAGCAGAAATCATTGTGCAATTTACACCCAAGACTTAGGAGAGAAGTTGTGACTACCCGAATACTAGAGGGAAAGAAAGTCGCCATCCTTGTAGAAACAGAGTTCATTCCTGAGGAAATTGCAGCTTATCGGCAACACTTTGAGGAACTTGGGGCGACTGTGCATTTCATGTCTCGGCTTTGGGGAAATGAAAGTGTCCGATTTGTCAGTGATGTAGATGAAGTTGGTAAATCTCTGCAATATCTTGATGTCAACATTGACTTTCAGAGCGTAGATGTGAATGAATATGCGGCCGTAATTATGGGGGCTAACTACACCAGTGTACGTTTGCGCTACTTTCAATCAGCGCAAGCACAGCAAATTAGTCCAGAACAAACGCGTACTGCACCAGCCGTTCAGTTTTTTGCTCAAGCAATGGCAAATCACAAGATTATCAAAGGTTTACTCTGTCATGGATTGTGGTTACTGACCCCAATGCCTGAATTACTCCGAGGAAGAAGGGTAATCTGCCATGAAGTAGTGCTGGCCGATATTACTAATGCTGGTGCTATTTACGTACCGCCACCAGTGAATTCTCAACCAAATGATCCGGGAAATATTGTGGTTGATGATGACTTGGTAACAGGACGAGCCGGACATGATGTGTATGCGTTTATTAATGCGATCGCTCACCAAATAATAGTATCTCAAGACCAAAAGTTATTAGGAGTCGCCTAGAAATACAAAGGAGATCATTCGATGACAAAAATTTTGATTGTGCTATCAGAGTGGGGTTATTGGGGAGAAGAACTAGTAGGCCCCCTAGAAACCTTTGATGCAGCTGGATATCAAGTTGACTTCGCCACCCCAAATGGTAAAAGGCCTGTAGCACTAGGGGCAAGCATGGATCCAACTTTTGTTGACCCTCCTTTGGGCAGACCAGTAGTTTCCCAAGAGATGGCCGATAAGGTCAGACAACTGGATGATACCAAAAATCCACGGTTAAACAATCCAAAAAACCTCCGAGAGTGGCTCCCAGAAAGACCTTACTGGAGTTCACCAAAATTCTTACGGGAAATGGAGGAATACTACAGACTAATAGATGAAGTGCGGCAAAGAGATTTACAAACATACGATGCCATTCTCATTGTTGGTGGTAGTGGCCCAATGGTTGATTTAGCTGACAACCAGAGAGTACACGATCTCATCCTGAGTTTTTACCAAATGGGTAAGCCAGTTGCCGCAGAATGTTACGGCGTTGCGTGTCTGGCATTTGCCCGTGACATTGGCGATCGCCAGAGCATTATTTGGGGTAAGCACGTCACTGGTCATTGCTTGGAATATGACTACAAAGATGGTACGGGATTTAACGGTACTAACATCGACCCATGTCTGAACAATATTAATTTTGGCCCGCCGTTCTATCCTCTAGAATACATACTCCGTGATGCTACAGGGCCAGACGGACAGTATCACGGCAATGTCGGCAGGCCAACATCAGTGATTGTTGACTATCCGTTTATTACGGGGCGCTCTACACCAGACTCTTATCTAACTGGTCAGAAGTTGGTGGAAGTCCTAGAAAAAGGACTCAGGCGCTATGGCTGGTAGAGCCGGATTTTAAATATCTGGATGGTACTGCCCAATAAACACTGTATGCAATTGATGGTTGCAGAAGGTAAAATCCATGACTAACAAAACAGGCCGCTTTGCAATTCTGGAACAATTTTTGGCAGATGACATCCATTATATGTTCGGTAATCCCGGCACATCGGAAGAAGGATTTTTGGATGCTATTCGAGAATATCCTGACCTGAAATACATTCTGACATTGCAAGAATCCGTTGCGGTGATGGCAGCAGATGGTTATGCTAGGGCAACTAAAAAGCCTGCTTTGGTGCAAATTCATAGTACCCCTGGTTTAGGAAATGCGATCGGCGCACTTTACCAAGCATACCGAGGTCACTCACCGCTTGTAGTCATTGGTGGTGATGCAGGCATCAAATATCAGGCAATGGATGCTCAAATGGCAGGAGACTTGGTAGCTTTTGCCAAGCCAGTTACCAAGTGGTCAACAATGGTGATGGAGCCATCTTCATTGCTGCGCGTTTTGCGACGGGCTATTAAGATTGCTGCCACTCCACCAATGGGGCCTGTGTATGTTTGTCTACCAGTAGATATTTTGGATGCTCCCGCAGTTGAAGAAGTCAGACCAACTTCCATCCCATCCACCAAGGTTTTGCCAGATGAAGCGTTACTCAAAACAGCAGCAACCATGTTGGCATCTGCTCATAAGCCAATGATTTTTGTCGGGGATGGAGTGGCTTATTCGGGCGCACAAGATGAACTGACCCGTGTTGCTGAACTCTTGGGCGCAGAAGTCTGGGAAGTTGATGCTGGCGAATTGAACATGAGTCACGCTCATCCTCTGTATCAAGGTATGACAGGGCATATGTTTGGCTATCAAAGCCGACCCATCACCTCTAGAGGCGATGTCAACTTAGTTTGTGGTACCTACCTTTTGCCAGAGGTTTTCCCGGAACTGGACAATATCTTTGCACCAGGAGCTAAGGTTGTCCACATAGATTTAAATGCATATGAGATTGCGAAAAATCACTCAGTTGATTTAGGACTAGTTAGCGATCCAAAACTGACACTTGCTCATCTGGCAAAAGTTTTGTCAGCAGTTATGACACCAGAGCAGAAACAAACTGCTAAGGTGCGAACTGCTGATATTGCCCAAGCTAAAGAAGAGAACCATAAGCGTGAGTTGCAAGCCGATCGAGAAAATTGGGATTCTGTACCGTTGCACTTTTCTCGCTTCGCGGCAGAACTGGCAAAGCAATTACCAGAGGATGTAATTATCTTCGATGAAGCTCTCACCTGTTCTCCCGATCTGACGCGTTATTTGATTCCCACAAAACCAGGGCATTATTTTCTTTCTCGTGGTGGTTCTTTAGGTGTGGGAATTCCGGGAACGATTGGAGCCAAACTGGCCAATCCTGACAAAATGGTAATTGGGTTTACTGGTGATGGCGCTGCCATGTACACAATTCAGGCACTTTGGTCAGCTGCTCGTCACAATATAGATGCCAAATTTGTCATCTGTAATAACCGCTCTTATAGGTTGTTACAAGTGAATATCCAAGCTTACTGGCAAGAGCGGGATATACCACAGCACGAATATCCTTTGAGTTTTGATTTATCTAAACCAGAGATCCGCTTTGACGAGATGGCTAATTCTATGGGTGTTCCAGGCATCAGGGTGGAAAAACCTCAAGAGATTGCGCCTGCTATCCAAAAAGCATTAGCCCACAAAGGGCCATTTCTCATTGATGTAGTTTTAGAGGCGGACGTTCACCCAGAAATGATAGGAATCAAGTGCGGTCAATAATATCTATCATGTCGGGTTGAAGACTGATTATCAGGGCTGACGCAGGGATGCAGAGAAATTTGTACTATAAGTGATTAGCCAGTATTTCAATTCAAAAACCCCAAAATTTGTTTATCTAGTTTGTCTTGTAAGCAAAGGTCGGTGCAATCAATAAAACTACTACATAAGGAGTACAAAGATGACACAGGTTGCAACACAGAGAACAATCCATCCAAATGTACAAATTGTAGAAAGAATGTATGAATGCTTTAATCGCGGCGATATGAACACTATCCGCAACGAGATATTTGCTCCCGATCTCGTCTGGCGTTTGCCTGGCCACAATCCCCTTTCAGGTACGAAGAATGGTGCAGATGAAGTAATAGCCTTTTTTGCAGAACTCAACAGAGGGGGTATCCAAGTAGATCTGATTAATATTGACGCTTGGGGCGAGGACACAGTGGTGGAAGTGCACCGGGGTCATGGAGAAAGGAACGGAGCGGTTCTAGATGCTTTAAACTGCACCCATTACCATATCCGGGACGGCAAAATCGCAGATGTTCAAGTTTATATAAGCGATCAACATACAGTCGATCAATTCTTCTGGGCAGCATACGCTCTCAAACCTATACCGGATCGTTTAGCCAGTTAACTCTGCTTGTGTCTTTCGACAGAAAGAGTGAGCAAGTTGTAACTGTTCTGGCTGAAATTAATGTATGCGTCCAACTTAAACACTAGAAAGGAGAAGTTCAAATGCCTATTATCCGCGTCACCGTCTTAGAAGGCTTCGCTAGCCTAGAGCAAAAAGGAGAAATAGTTCAACATTTAAGTGACGGTTTAGCCTCAGTACTAGGTGAAATTGTCCGTCCCTACACTTATGCCCTAGTTGATGAGGTGCAGTCAGGGGCTTGGGGGGTTCAAGGTGGAGTATTAATGACTGAGGAGATGATGAGATCTGGTATAGCCACCTCTGAAAGGCAGCGATCGCTTCGTCTGACTGAAGAACGTGTAAGACAAGCATACGACGTGCTGGGTACTGGTGACAAACAGAGAATTCAGGAGTATTGGGCTGAGGATATGGCATGGTTAGTGCCAGGTAGCAATCAGATATCTGGCTGGAAAAGAGGCTTAGATGAGTTCCTCGCTTTTATGGATAAGGTGGCCTACCTCACCGACAATAGTTTCCAAATGTCCTGGGAGAGAGTCTTGATTACCGGAGACTATTCCGCAGACATTAGGCACAATACTGGGCATCGAGCCGGAGACGAAAACAAACGCCTCGACATCGATGTTGTTCATGTCCTGCGTTGGCGCGACGGCAAAGTGGTTGAAGGCAAAGGCGCTATCTTTGGCGATGGCACCGCGCAGTTCGATGAGTTTTGGAGCTAAATTAATTTTGCACTACTGTTGCGATCGCAACATCATTCACAGATGAAAACTTTAACTCCACTTACTGAGTCTGAAGTAAAACAATTAGTTGACGATTGGTATTTAAAACTGGATGTCCATGCTTCTGTTGAAGAAGTTCTACCTATGCTGGCAAATGAGACCCTAGAGATGCAGTTACCAGAAACTACACTGCATGGTCAAGAAGAATTTAAAACATGGTATGACCGGGTAATTCACACTTTCTTTGACGAAGTGCATAGGATGCAAGCATTAGATATTAAAACTACGTCAGAACGAGCAGACATTCAACTAGTTGTGCGCTGGGAAGCTAGCCGCTGGCAAGCACCAGCACCGAAAAGTCAACGTTTGGCTTTTGATGCTGCACAAAGATGGGTTGTGAAGCGATCGCAACTTACCCAAAAGCCTGTGATTGAAACCTATATTGTTGACTCCCTTACCCCATTGGAGGGGTTTCCCAGTCTTTGATAATTTGCACTTTACCAACTATGAACACGAGAGAAGTCATCGACAAATACTACGAGTCCGCTAATGCAGGCGATTGGGATACCTGGTTAACCCTGTTTGATGACAATGTTGTTGTAGACGAACAGTTAGCAGGTCATATTGAGGGAATAGAAATTATGCGCGGTGCGATCGGCGGTATCCAGAGGGGCTATTCTAAATTCCAAAACAATCCACAGCACGTTGTCATTGATGGCAATGAGGCTTCCGTCGTCTCTCACATTTCAGCTGCCAACGCTACTGGTGTACCAATTGAGGCAAACGTCGCCAACTATTTCCGCCTTGAGAACGGCAAAATTTCTTACATGGCTAATTTTCATGATACCAGACCGTTTGACCCTTTTGTTAATCAAAGGTTGAACTAAAACCCTATCAATTTGAGAAGGGGCTATATGAGTGAATTTGATTTCATTGTTGTCGGGGCTGGTTCAGCGGGATCAGTTCTTGCCAATCGCCTCAGCGAAAATCCAGCAGTTAAGGTGCTAGTTTTAGAAGCTGGCGGGTCTAATATTCCTCCAACTGTCGATAACCCCTCAATATGGCCTACGTTGCTTGGCTCAGAAATAGACTGGGACTATACCAGTGTTCCACAACCAAGTTTGGAGGGGCGTATCACCCATGAACCACGGGGTAAGATACCAGGTGGTAGCAGTAATTTATACATTATGATGCATATCCGGGGGCATACATCCGATTACGATAATTGGGCCTATAATGGATGTCCCGGCTGGGCTTATCAGGATGTTTTGCCCTACTTTCAAAAGTTAGAAAACCAAGAAGATGACTCTAGTCCGTGGGCTGGTAAAGGTGGGCCACTTAATGTCATCAATGCCAAACTGCATAATCCGAATCCTACATCTGAAGTATTTATTAATGCTTGTTTAGAGTTAGGCTACCCCTATACACCAGATTTTAATGGCCCAAAAATGGAAGGGGTTGGTTGGCATCATATAAACATCAAGAACGGTAAGCGTCATAGTATGGCAGATGCTTATCTCAACCCAGTATTGAAGCGACCTAATCTTACTCTCAGTACGGACTCGCAAGCTACCAAGTTGCTGTTTGCAGGTAGGCGCTGTAATGGTGTGGAGTACATACATAACAGTGAAATTAAAACTGCCTATGCTAATTACGAGGTAATTGTCTGCGCTGGTGCGCTGGAGTCTCCTAAGCTGTTGTTACTCTCTGGTATCGGCAATTCTAGTCACTTGCAAGAGTTTGGCATTCCTGTAGTAGCGGATGTGCCAGGTGTAGGCGAAAACTTTCACAATCATGTCCTAACTGGGGTAATTTATGAAACAACACAGCCAGTACCACCACCTAACTTGAATTTGTCAGAAAGTGCGTTATTTTGTCAGTCAGAACCAGGTTGGATTGGCCCAGATTTGCAACTTGGTTTTGTTCACGTCCCTTTTGACATCATTATTGGTCAAAACTATCCCAATGCCATTAGTATCTTGCCTGGTGTTGTCCGCCCCACATCGCGCGGCTGGATTAGGTTGGCAAGCAGTAACCCATTAGATAAACCGCTTGTTAACCCCAATTATCTCAGTACTCAAGCTGACCTTGAGCGGTTAATTCAAAGTGTGGAAATAGCCCGTAACATATTTGCTACAAAGGCTTTCTCTCGCTGGGTCAAACAAGAACTGATGCCAGGATCGGATGTGCAAACTTATGAGCAGCTACGAGCATTTGTCAAGCACAGGGCTGATTCTTATCATCATCAAGCTGGCTCTTGCAAAATGGGACTAGATAATATGGCAGTCGTAGATCCTCAGTTGCACGTTTATGGTGTGGAAGGACTTAGGGTAGCTGATGCCAGTGTGATGCCTGTAGTACCATCAGGAAACTGTCATACAGGTATTGTGATGATTGCGGAGAGAGTTTCTGACCTGATCGATGATGAGCATCGTTTACATGTTTGATATTGGGTAAGTCTTTGATATATGAGTCTAAATTCTATGGGGGAAGCGATAATGGGTTTGCTCAGATTTTCTCACATGGCAATCAACTGTAAAGACCCGATCGCAACAGAAAAATTTTACACTAAACATTTTGGCTTTGTGCGATCGCGTGTCGTACCAGTTGGCGACCAGCAAATAATTTTTATTAAATTGGGTGAAATGTATCTTGAGATTTTTCAGGCACAAGGAGAATCTCCTGTTTCACCATCTGATAGGGATGGTCCACAATACCCTACATGGCGACATTTTGCTTTTCAAGTCGATGATATTGCAACTAAGCTGGCAGAGATGGGCAATGATGCAAAAATTACCTTAGGACCCCTTAATTTTGATGACTATATCCCTGGATGGCGTTCGGTTTGGATAGCTGATCCAGACGACAGAATTGTGGAAATTAGCCAAGGCTTTGTCGATCAAGATAATCCACCGCCTTTGGAGACAGATTTAACAGGTCGGAAAACTCAGCCTATACATGTTGCATAACTTGCAAAAAGTGGTGGTGACAGATCTGAAAACCATAATCTAATTACCTGAAGGATGCCATTATGGCTACAATTCCTGTTCAGTTTACCTATTTCACAGGTTTTAAAAGAGCAATTTTTAACAATGCCCGTTTAATTGGCAGTTGGGATGAAAACGGTCGCTATTCTCAACAATGGCGATCGCAGCAAATGCAGCAAATCATGGGTGAAGATGGCTATCCCTGCTTTCAAACTACTGTTGAACTGGATGATTCCCAAGTTGGTTGGTTATTCCGCTGGGGTGTGATGCTAGATAGTCCAGCCGGAAATAATTTGTGGGGAATTCCGACTGAGATTAACGATCGCAATTCTAGCGATCGCTACCGTAGTTTTACTTTACAATCGCCTAACAACGGTCAACCTCAGCAAGAAGCTTATTATTTAGTTTATAGTCGCAGACTTGGCGCACAACCATATCATCTTCCTAATCAATCTCAGCCTGGGTTACGGTTTGCTGTTTGGTCGCCAAATGCTCGTAATGTAGAAGTTATGTTTGGCAACCGCAGCAGTGGCTATATTGCCGACGATGTTTTTCGAGAAGATCCTGATTTTGGTATGGATCCCAACCTTGGACCGTTTCCTATGTTGAGGACAGAGGAAGGAATTTGGCAAACAGATGTCACAGTATCACCAGAACTCGCTGATTTCTCCCGCTTTGACCATATTCCTTATATGTTTAGAATTGTCAATGAAGGGGGAAGGGTAGTTTATCGCACTGATTTATATTCTCGCTGTCAAATTGGTAAAGGTAACATCAATCCTGACGGTAAACCTTTTTCTAATAGATATAGCGATACACAGGACAGACCTTTTTCAGGAAATTATCAAGATTTGGATGGTACTAAAAGCTGTTCTGTAGTCATAAATCCGGATACAGTAACTAGACATTTTCAAGAACCAGTCTGGCCAGAACTAGAATTTATTCCAGAGGAGGAGTTCTGGAGTAATGAGTTTTCACTGGAACGCCCTGTTCCCCAGCGGGTTGAGGATCTAGTAATTTACGAACTTCATGTAGGCGCTTTAGGGTATGGTCAGGATAGACCAGGAAACTTTGAGGATGCGATCGCTTTACTCCCCTACTTAGTCGAATTGGGCGTTAATGCCGTTGAACTTTTGCCCATGTCAGAATTTAGAGACGAAGTAAATTGGGGCTATGAGACATCTCATTACTTTGCTTTAGAATACAGTGCGGGTGGTAGAGATCAACTGAAGCATTTTATTAGGGAATGCCATCGTTATGGAATTGCGGTGATTTTAGATGTGGTATATAACCACTACAATCACGATGGGGAACGGGCCCAATGGGCATACGACTCAGATATTCCCGAACACAATATTTATTACTGGTATGAGGGGAACTCTAGCGATTATTTCTACTCAGACGGCAGAAGTTTCCCTGAAGGCGGCTATGTTGATAATTTTTCCACAGGTTTCGCACCCCGGTTTTATGAAGAGATGGTGCGGAAAATGTTCATTAGTAGTGCAGTCACTTTAATGGAGGAATTTCATGTAGATGGGTTCCGGGTCGATCAGACAACTTCAATGCATTTGTACAACCAATTGCACGCTGATGGTAGACCTGTGGGTAATGCCAATATTTTTGGTGCTAAATTCCTGAGAGAATGGACAAGAACAATGAAGCTAATTCAATCGAATGCGCTGCTGATAGCAGAGGATCATTCTGATTGGGAGGCAGTCACAGAATCACCTGATGTTGGCGGTTTGGGCTTTGATGCAGCTTGGTATGCCAATTTCTATCATCATTTAATTGGTGATGCGAGACAAGGAACAGAATATGCCAAATTAATTCCTACTGCTGGATATGGTACGAATGAACCCCTAGCGATGGATTACTTTGCAGGGGCGTTGGGATGGTCTGGTCATAACAAGGTTGTTTATCATGAATCTCATGATGAAGCAGGTAATGCTTATTCAGAAGCAGGAGGCCATAGAGTTGAGTCTCAGCGCACGATTGTAGCAGCTGTTAACGGCGCACCACTGATTGGAGAAACTCGACGCTATGCCGAAGCACGCTGCCGTTTTGCTGTTGGTGTGTCTATTTTGTCGGCTGGTACGCCAATGTTTTTGATGGGTGAGGAAATTGGCGCACAAAGACCCTACAGATACAGCGATTTTCTCAATAACCGAGAGGATTTGTTAGGCGATCGCCAAACTCATGGTCAAAGATTATTCCGATTTTACCAAGACCTGATTCAACTGCGCCGCAACCATTCCGGATTGCGATCGCACTTAATTGATATTCTCTACGTCCACAATATAAACCGAGTTATTGCTTTCCGACGTTGGGATATCAGTGAAGAATTTTTAGTTGTTGCTAGTTTGAATAATCAACCCTTCTCTTCAGGGTACACCATTAATAATTCCCGAATTGCAGATGGTCAATGGCGGGAGATATTTAATAGTGATGCTGCACTCTACGGAGGAGATAGTATAGGCAACTTTGGATCTAGTATCTCTGCCACTAACGGATATATTAATCCCATAGTTCCAGCCAAAGGATTTGTTGTGTTCCAACGTCATTAGGTTTATCTATGAGGTAAATCCAAAATCCAAAATTGTCTGACCCTCAGCCAAAGAAATTAGTCTTTTCTTTGGCTACTGCTTCATGTAAATTTTTTGGAGATGTCATATGTGTCAGATTGTGCAAAATCAACTCAAAAACGTTTTAAACGCAAGGGCCCGCTTGGGGGAAGGACCTGTCTGGGATGCTAACAAACAATTACTTTACTGGGTCGATATCTACAATTATCGGGTGCATCAGTTTCATCCCGCTAGTGGGAAAAATGTGTTTTTTGATGTGGGCGATGTAGTAGGAGCGATCGCTGTTGCAGGTAAAAATAGATTAATTATGGCGTTGCGCCATAATTTAGCATTCCTCGATACTCAAAAAGGTACAGTCACCCCAATTGTTGAGATAGAAACAGATTTGCCTGATAACCGTTTCAATGATGGCAAGTGCGATATACAAGGTCGCTTTTGGTTCGGCTCAATGTCTGCTTCCGGCAAAGAACAAGCTAGTCTCTATCGCTATGACTGTGATGGCTCATTACACGTGATGGAAACAGGACTGACTGTTTCCAATGGTTTAGGCTGGAGTCCGGAGCAAAAAACATTTTATTTGACAGATTCCGCTAAACAAAAAATCTATGCTTATGACTTTGATGCAGTGACGGGCAATATTAGCAACCGTCGGATTTTTGTTGATTTAACTGGTGAGTCTTTCTATCCTGATGGGTTGACCATAGATAGCCAAGGATACATCTGGTCAGCTATGTGGAATGGAGGGTGCGTGATTCGTTTCAACCATAAGGGTCAAGAGGTTTTCCGGTTACAGCTAGGAGTACCACTTGTCACTAGTTGCACTTTTGGCGGGGAACATTTACAAGTACTTTATATCACCACTGCTTCGATTGGACTTAGTCAAGGAGAAATCGACAAAAGTTTTGAATCTGGTGATTTATTTGCCTTCAATACTGATGTTACGGGATTACCAATACATGAGTTTAACTTGTCCAAAAAGGCATAAATTTGTGACAACTTGGGAAACTGTCAAATGTAATGTAACCTTCGCAGAAATAATATTTAACCTTTGTGAGCCTTAATAAAAGCGATCGCACTTTTCCAATCAATTGTCTGGTTCAGCAAGTACTGGGTGAAAGTCGCTTTGAGCCTTTCCAATTCTTCTAATGTGAGTTTTTTCCCCAGACGTTCTGCATAACTTGGTCGATTACCTCAAGAAGAGTGCGAACGCAGGCATATACTCCACCTTCTGGAGCTTGCCTGACCGCTTCCCAAGTTAGTAAACCTGTAGCGTCAAATAACAGTATATATGTGAGTATGCGTTATCAAATTTGGCGGTTTGATAATTTACTCTCACCAAAACAAACGTATCAGCATAGCGTAGACGCAGAGCGGCTTGTCGCTAGACATCGCCTTTACATTCCCCGCACTGCATACACCACTGGCGATTTAAATGTCCACGATGTCGTACTAGATGATTCAGAAAATCTTGTATTTGTCAATACAGATTTTAGCTGCCTTGCTACTATCAGCAACGACTACAGTTTTGTACCCTTGTGGCAACCGCCGTTTATCTCCAAGTTGGCGGCGGAAGACCGTTGTCACCTAAACGGCTTAGGGTTGCGCGACGGCAAACCGACGTATGTCACTGCCTGTAGCACCACCGACACCGCCGCCGGATGGCGTAATCATAAAGTAGGCGGGGGTGTGGTGATTGATGTGCAAACCAACGACACTATCGCTACTGGTTTATCCATGCTCCACTCACCGCGCTGGTATTAAGGAAAGCTGTGGCTGTTGAATGCAGGAACGGGAGACTTTGGATTCCTAGATGATGGGGAATTTGTACCGATTACCTTCTGCCCTGGGTTTGTGCGGGGACTAGCATTTTGGAAAAACTTCGCCTTTGTGGGGCTATCAAAATTGCGATCGCCCACCTTTAGCGGACTACCTCTAGAAGAGAGGCTGACGGCTGATGGCAAGACTTCCCAGTCTGGGTTAATGGTGATTGACATCAACACGGGGAAGACACTTCATTGGCTACATTTTGATGGTGTAGTTGAAGAATTATTTGATATAGTCGTTCTCCCAGGTGTACGCCAGCCCCAGGCTTTAGGCTTCCAGTCAGAGGAAATCGAACGCCTAGTTACCTTTCCCGGTTCTGGTGGCATCGTCACAACCAAACCTACGGCGAAACGCCCCAGCCTTGGTGGCATGGCTCCCGCTAGAAGCACTCTTAATCGTTTATTCCACTTTTTCCTAAATAGGTGGAATCCCTAGAACCTAAAAAAAAATGAAGAGTCACAATAGCAGTAAAGAGCATATGCGAATGGCAAGCAAGCTAGATTCGTTGGGTGCTTCAGCAGGTGAGGAGAAACCGAGTAGTATATGTTTAAGGGTGTTCAAGCTATATTTTTTTTGTAGATGATGTTGTTTGTGCTGCTCAATGGTACAGCGAGCTTTTAAATATACCAATGAATTACTTTTATGTAGAAAATGAAATACGAGGAGCATCCATTGATATCAACGGCGTTGAAATGTTTTTCCATCTGGCAGATGAAAAAATGCGTCCTGGAAACGCAGGTCAAGTAGCCTGTTGGCGTGTAGACAACCTTGAGCAAGCATTAGATTATGCCCAAAAGCATGGTACTAGGCTTTATCGAGGCCCCTTAGTAATTGAGGGACAGCAGGCAATTTGTCAAATGTGTGACCCATTTGGAAACCTTTTTGGTATGCAGGGTAAAACCAGGGTCCAGGGTAGTGAAAGAACTTAACAAAAGGTCAAGTAAGAAAAATAGGCGCTTCAAAACTTACTGGGTGATGCTAATACTTTAGATTTTAAGGAATACCCAGAGCCAATGTCTCGCAACACTTTTGCTCAGTCGAAGCTTAATGCCATCTCAAGGTTGATCTGAGATACGGCATCCGTGAGATTTGTTCTGAAGAAACCCATATTCTGGGGGGATTCCAAACTTTGATGAGGAGTGGAAGCACTTTGTCTATCGATTGCACTTATGACAAAGGAGAAGGCAACCGCTTTTTCCCCTAAAAATAATTATTATTACTATCCGCCGTATATTTTAATTTTTGGAAGTCCCTTAGACTTATGAATTGATGAAATTTTGAATAAAGTAGATTTGATTGAGCATTGTCAACCGAATTGCAAAAAAATAGTCTACGTCTTGAGATAGATTGTCTCTTTGAGAAAAATACTTTCCGACAAAGGATCTGAACGCATGAAGGCAGAGGAATACAAGGCTTGGGCTGAAAACCTCTTTGTTAGTGGCGGCGAGATAAGTGCATTGTTGAGATCGCTCGATTGGTCGCAAACACCACTGGGGGCTGTCGAAACCTGGTCGGACAGCCTAAAAACGGCTGTGCAGATCCTGTTGACAGAACTCGGACAAGCCCAGCAGCCAGAAAAAACGCAGCTAGAATCCGATCTGCTGCCGATTAGCACATCAACAGATGCCTTGCGTCAAGCTGCCCAAGCCGATGCGTTTCGCGTCAAGCTCACCAATGCGCTACGCCCCCTGACTGATGCTAATGAAATTCAGGCGATCGCTGCCCGTGTTCTGGGCGAATCTCTAGGCGCAAGCCGCGTTATTTACATTGAAGTATTACTGGGGGGCAAGGAGGTCATCGTTCATAAAAACTACACGAACGGCGTTGCCGAATTGAGCGGGCTGTACCATCTAGAAGACTTTGGGCGTAACCTGATAGACGATCATCGAGCGGGGCGAACGGCGATCGTTCCTGATGTAGCGAACTACCCCAAATACACAGTCAGCCAGAAGGCAAGTTATCAAACGATCAATATTGCCGCGCATATTGATGTACCGCTGATCAAGAACGATCAATTCGTCGCGCTGCTGGCGGTGCATCAGGCAAACCCTCGTCCGTGGACGGAAGATGAGGTGAAACGAGTTGAGGAAACAGCAGAGCAGACATGGGCAGCCGTTGAACGTGCCCGTGCTGAAGCAGCATTACGCGAGAGCCGCACCGAACTTGAAGGGCAACAGCGGAAGTTCGACGCGCTCGTCGCGGCAATTCCCGATTTTATTTACACCTTTGATTTGGCGGGACGGTTCACGTATGTCAACCCGCCGTTGCTCAATCTTTGGCAAAAAACTTTGGATGAAGCTTTGGGAAAGAACTTTTTTGAGCTGGATTATCCAATCGGTTTAGCGACCAGACTTCAGCAACAGATTCAACAGACGATCGCCACGTGCCAGCCGCTCAAGGATGAAACGCTTTACACTAGCACAATCGGCACGCGCACCTATGAATACATTTTTGTACCAATTTTGGGCATAAACGGTGCAGTAGATGCAGTGGCAGGCGTGACGCGAGACATCACCGAGCGCAAACAGGTAGAGCAAGCCTTGCGTGAAAGCGAGGAGCAGAGCCGAAATATTCTGGAGAGTATTACAGACGCATTCTTTGCTCTGGATGAGAACTGGATGTTTACCTATGTGAATCAAGCTGCCGAAATGCTGCTTGATCGTGTGCCAGGGAACTTAATTGGCAAAACTTTATGGGAAGCATATCCAGGACTTATTGGCCATGAGTTGGAGCCGATTCACTGGAGCGCCATGTGCGATCGTGTGGCTGCCTCAATGACTGCGTTTTACCCGGATCACGATCGCTGGTACGAGGTTCGCACTTACCCCGCCCCAAACGGTATCACCGTTTATTTCAAGAATGTGACCGAGCAGATTCAAACTGCCGCAACCCTGCGTCAATCGGAAGAACGCTACCGGACGCTGTTTGAGTCGATCGACGAAGGCTTCTGCATTATTGAAGTGCTATTTGACGAAAATGATAGGCCGCTTGACTACCGCTTCTTAGAAATCAATCCCACCTTTGAGCAACAAACAGGACTTCGACAAGCAGTCGGGAAAACGGCGCGTCAGTTAGTTCCAGATTTAGAAGACCATTGGATTCAGATTTACGGTCAAGTTGCTCTAACGGGTGAATCTGCTCGCTTTGAAAATGGCTCTCTGGCAATGAACCGATGGTTCGATGTCTATGCCTGTCGTATGGGTGAGCTGGAGGCGCGAAAAGTTGCCATTGTCTTTAAAGATATTAGCGAACGCAAACTTTCAGAAGAAATTTTGCGGCGAGCCGCCGAATTTGATGCTTTCCGCGTTTCTCTCACCGACGCGCTCCGGCCACTTGCCGATCCAGTAGAGATTCAGGCTACGGCTAGCCGTGTGCTGGGTGAATATCTCGGCGCGAACCGTGTAGCGTACTTCGAGGTTCGCGGCGCTGATTATGTCGTTGAGCGTGATTATGTGGAAGGAGCCGCAGCACTGGCTGGCAACTACCCGATTGATTCGTTCGGCCCCAAGCTGCTCGCAGCCTACCGCACTGGTTGCGCCGTGTCCGCATCTGATGTGCAAGCCGATCCCAACCTGTCCCCAGTTCAGCGAGCAGCCTACGCCGCGATTGAGATCGGTGCCTACATTGGCATACCCCTGGTCAAGGGGGGCGAATTTGTAGCGGGGCTGGCAGTCCACACATCCAGGTCGCGAGCTTGGACACCAGACGAGATTTCCTTGGCAGAAGAAGTAGCCGAGCGTACTTGGGCGGCAGTCGAACGCGCCCGTGTCGAAGCAGCCTTGCGCGACAGTGAAAACCGCTTCCGCATGGCTCTAGAAGCTGCCCAATTAGGCACCTGGGACTGGAATCTCATCACCAATCAATTGATTTGGGATGAGGGTTGCAAAGCCATGTTTGGCTTACCACCAGAAGCCCAGAGCAGCATTGAAGTCTTTTTTGCTGGACTGCACCCCGACGATCGCGAACGACTAGAACAGGTAGTGCAATGGACTTTGAATCCAAAAAGCAGCGGCAAGTATGACGTAGAATATCGCACGATCGGGATTCAGGATGGGGTTGAACGGTGGATTGCGGCCAGAGGACAGGCTTACTTTGATGCTGCCGACAATCCACAACGCTTTGTTGGCACTGTACTCAATATCACTGAGCAAAAACGCATTCAGACAGAACGAGAACAACTCCTTACCCGCGAACAAGCAGCAAGAGAAGCAGCCGATCGCGCCAACCGAATCAAAGATGAGTTTTTGGCGGTGCTGTCCCATGAATTGCGATCGCCTCTTAACCCGATCTTGGGCTGGACGCAATTACTACAAAACGGCAAACTGAGCGAAGCCCGTAGAGTTGAAGCCCTGAAAATTATCGAGCGCAATGCCAATCTACAGACGCGACTAATCGAAGACTTGCTCGACATCTCCTGCATCATGCAGGGCAAACTCAGCTTAACAGCGGCTCCGGTCAGTTTGACCTTTGTGATTGCTGCCGCCGTTGAAACGGTGCGTTTGGCAGCAGAAGCAAAAAATATTGCGATTGCTCTCGATCTTGACTCTGAGATCGCTCCGATTTATGGCGATGCAGCCCGCTTGCAGCAAGTGGTGTGGAATTTGCTTACCAATGCGGTTAAGTTCACACCCAACGGCGGAAAAGTGAGCGTTGAACTGCGGCAACTCGACGGGCTAGCTCAGATTCGGGTAATCGATACTGGCAAGGGCATCAATCCACAGTTTTTGCCCCATGTATTTGAGTCTTTTCGGCAAGAAGACGGCTCAACGACACGCAAATTTGGCGGGTTGGGATTGGGGCTAGCGATCGGGCGGCAAATTGTAGAAATGCACGGGGGCACGGTGACAGCAGAAAGTCAGGGTGAGAATCAAGGCGCAACCTTCATCATGCAATTGCCCCTCATGCAGCAGGCAACATCGATCGCATCCGAGCCAATCCACACACAGACACAAGCAGAAGTGCCTTTAGACGGCGTTCAAATTTTGCTGGTGGATGATGAGCCAGATACCCGCGAGTTTCAGGCATTTGTGCTGTCACAAAGTGGGGCAAATGTGACAGCCGTTGCTTCTGGGGAAGAAGCTTTGCAAGCTCTAGAGCAGTTCACTTTTGACGTGCTAGTAAGTGACATAGGCATGGCTTTTATTGACGGCTATATGCTGATGCAGCAGATTCGATCTCGCTCACCGAATCAAGGAGGAACCATTCGGGCGATCGCACTGACCGCTTACACCACAGAAATTGACCAACAAAGAGCACTTCAGGTAGGATTTCAAACTCACATTACAAAACCTGTAGAGCCAGAGGAGTTAGTCAGGGCGATTGCAAACTTGCTAGAACGCAACTAAGGAGCCGCAGGGCTTGAAGAAAACAGAACAATGAAAAAGGCTATTGTTACATCAACATTTTATTTATAGAATCAGGCGCTTTTAAGAAAACAAGTTCAGAAAAAATTTGTTACTTAGCTCAAAATCCCTATTTATGAGGTTTTTCATCTGCCATTACTGTGCAACTGACTTGCGCGTTAATGCCTCCAGAACTTACGCACTCAGATCCCCCAACCCCCTTGGCAAGGGGAGCTAGGGGGGATCTAGGTTTCAGACTTCAGTGCGTGAGTCCTAGCCTCAAAAGCTGAATTCAACCCGTCTTTATACTTCAAATAGTAGTATATCAAGATT
>NZ_JAVRBR020000025.1:0-10107 GCF_034531165.2 Dendronalium sp. ChiSLP03b
GGTTTGGCACCTCGATGTCGGCTCATCGCAACCTGGGGCGGAAGTACGTCCCAAGGGTTGGGCTGTTCGCCCATTAAAGCGGTACGTGAGCTGGGTTCAGAACGTCGTGAGACAGTTCGGTCCATATCCGGTGCAGGCGTAAGAGCATTGAGAGGAGCCTTCCTTAGTACGAGAGGACCGGGAAGGACGCACCGCTGGTGTACCAGTTATTGTACCAACAGTAGACGCTGGGTAGCCAAGTGCGGAGCGGATAACCGCTGAAAGCATCTAAGTGGGAAGCCCACCTCAAGATGAGTGCTCTCACTACGTAAGTAGGTAAGGTCACGGGCAGAACACCCGTTTATAGGCGGTAGGTGGAAGTGCAGTAATGTGCGTAGCCGAGCCGTGCTAACAGACCGAGGGCTTGACCTCACAACAATTGGTCAATATTTCGCGTTACTTGCAGTCTTCAGGGTTTTGTACCCAACAAGTTTTCCTGGTGCTGATTGCGCGGTGGAACCACGCTGATACCTTCCCGAACTCAGAGGTGAAACGCTGCTGCGGCCACGATAGTCTAGGGGTTGCCCTACGCCACAATAGCTCTGTGCCAGGTTTATTATACTAAACTAAAAGCCCCCTTTGATAGACGAGAGGGGGCTTTTTGCTGCAAATACTTGCTCCTCATCTAATTTTATTAGGCATTAGTTAGCTCTATTTTCAATAACTTCCATCTTCCGTAAGGTGCGATCGCCACATTAAACACATTAAGCTACCTCTAGCTGAAGAACCTTCGCGCTTACTGTGTTTGGTTGAGTAGAAGATGGATTTTAGCCAGACTTTAATTGAGAAAAGTGATGCCATTATCGATCGCTGGGTAGAAGCAGTTTACCAAGATCAACAAATTGAAGCCACTAAAGAGCTTACTTTTAAAGCTGTAAAGGATAGCTTACCCCGTGTTTTGAAAGCATTAGCAACAGTACTTTCGGAATCTGAAAAAAGCGATTTACAGACGGTAGTGGATGCAAGTCTGGAACACGGTACACTTCGTGCAGAACAGGGATTCGAGCCAGCAGAAATTGCGCGAGAGTATCGTTTGCTGCGGTTCGTTATTTTTTCTTTTTTGGAAGAAGATTTAATACAGGCATCTTCTGTTGAACTGTTACGGGCTGTTCGCGTGATTGATACAGTAATTGATGAAGCGATCGCCCGTTGTTTCAACAGCTATACTTATGGACGACTACAAGAGCTGAAACAACTTCAAAATCAGTTGCGGTTGACTAACCAAGAGCTAACTCGTTTAGTTCGCGCTAGTAAAGATAGTCTCTCTCACTTGGCTCACGAACTCAAAACACCCCTAACTTCAATCATTGGTTACGCAGACTTATTTCTACGCCAGCATCGTCAACAACCAGAAGTTCAGGATTCATATTCAAATATCGAAAGTATTGAGCGCGTCCTAAAAAGTGGCAGGCTTCTTCTCCGCTTGATCAACGACACTCTGGAAATTTCGCGTTACGATGCTGGTACGATGAAATTACAGCCGACTCTATCTGGTGTGCCTGAGTTAATCAACTCAATTGTAGAGATAATTGAGCCGCTAGCGCGCGCTAAAGAATTATCCTTGGTTGTTGATTGCGATCGCGCTCCAGAACAGGTTATTACCGATCCGCTTCGGGTTCAGCAAATTATCACAAATTTGCTTAGCAATGCAATTCGATATACAGAATATGGTACAGTCCGTTTAGAGTGCTGGAAAGAATCTCAACAGCAATGGGCAATCTCTGTTATGGATACAGGTATTGGTATTTCTCCAGATGCCCAAAAACAAATTTTCAATCCCTATTTTCGTGCAGTAAACGATCCACAAGTGCAAGGTTCTGATGGTACAGGATTGGGCTTGGCGATTGTGTCGCGATTAGTTGAGTTAATGCACGGTGAGATTAAAGTAGTTTCACAGCAGGGGAAAGGCTCTACATTTACAGTGATTCTGCCATTAGAAGCGATCGCCCATACAGACAAAAATAATGTAGAAATATAACAATTGATCTCAGCAGTGTTAAGTAATGGTGAACCAAGCAGAAAGTTTGCTGAGCCGTCCACTGTACTAACTTTGATCTTGCCAGTAATTGTTAGCCCTTGCAGATTTGACAAGACTCAGTCACTCTCCCAGTAAGCCTCTGATAGGTATGGATAAAGCGAAACGTAAGGAACTTTTTGTCAAGATAGCTGATGCAGTGGAGGCTGCTTTGTATACGGTTTGATATGAGCGACATTATAAGAAACTAACATTTTTGATGTTTACTACATTCGCGACTTTATCCTATTCCACAATAAGCCTCACTGACTTAGTTTTATGACTCGCACCTTAACGGCAATTTTACATTGGGAAGAAGATGTCTACGTGGCTGAGTGTCCAGAAGTGGGAACGGCTAGCCAAGGCAAAACAATTGAAGAGGCGATCGCTAATCTTAAAGAAGCAACTGAGCTTTACCTAGAAGAATTTCCTCTTCCTGAAAGTAGTCCCCGTTTGTTAACTACATTTGAAGTAATGAGTGCCTAAGCTACCACGAGTACCTGCTTCTGAAGTTATTCGTGCTTTAGAATGCTTTGGGTTTGTTCTAGTAAGATAACGAGGAAGTTATATAGTTTTAAAAAAGCAGATTGTTGATGAAAATCAGAATGTCACTGAAATAGGCTGTGTTGTACTTCTGCACAATAAAACGGTAGCAGTTGGTACGCTCAAAAGCATCTTAAATCAAGCTGGTGTTTCAGTTGAAGAGTTTTTAGAGAATTTGTAAGGAATGCGATCGCCTACTCTTCTACTAATTCCATCAAGTCTTCAATTGTCACTTCAAAAGTACGGGCTATCTTATAAACTGCACTCAAATCAACTGTATTCAAGACATCACGTTGTACATAGCTTTTAACAGTGTTGTAGTTGACTCCAGAACGGTCAGCAACTTCTTTCAGTGTCCAACCCTTCTGTTGAGCCAGTTCTCGAATTCGTAACCTAAAATAGCCCATTTTGTGGTTGACAAGGGTGCATATGCGCCCGACAATATCTGTGTACATCAAAAGCGATCGCTCCTTCAGCCTGGAAAACTAACAGAGCGATCGCTATTCCTAACAAACCCCACAAAGTGGGGAGAATGAATTTATGATACCAACCTCGAAGCCAAAATTAAATAGTCATCCTTGGTGTATTATCCGGCAATTACCCAATATGCAGCGGCAGGTAGTAGCTCGGTTTCATCGTCGTCATGATGCAGATGCCTATTTCCAAATTCTTCAGCGACTGCTACCCTCTGCAAATCATGTAATTGTATTTGATTCAACAGTTACAGAAATACCAGAAGAAGCCGAAAAATCTTTGCTTGAGCAACTTGTATAAAGTTTGGGCGATGCGTCTCTCATCCTTGCGAACTCTACAAGGGAGAGCGCTAGTCCTACTTTTCAACCAATATAGATGCGATCGCTGTTGTCGTTAACATAATAGAATCACCCAATATTCTGTTCAACAAAGGTGGCTAATTATGACTAGCCTCTTACCCTCTTCTCAATCAACAGAGGTTTTTTACCCAAGCTCGGATGGTGAACCTTTGGCTGAAAGTTATGTTCATTTATATGCCTTGCTGGTAACTTTGGAAGTTTTAAGGCAGTATTTGCAGGGTCAGCAAGCAACCGTTCTGAGTAATCAGTTTCTCTACTATGCTCAAGGATTCCCTAAATTACGGGTAGCTCCAGACGTGATGGTAATTTTTAATGTTGCGCCTGGGGGTCGGGACAATTACAAGATTTGGGAAGAGGGACAAGTACCTGTGGTTATTTTTGAAATGACTTCTGAGAGTACTAGAAATCAGGACACAGGCTTTAAGAAGACGCTGTATGAGCAGTTAGGCGTGCTGGAGTATTGGTTATTTGACCCCAAGGGTGAGTGGATAAAGGAGAAACTACAAGGGTATCGACTGCGAAACGAGGCGTATGAGCCAATTACAGACAGTCGATGTGAACCTTTGCAGCTGCGTTTACAACTAGAGGAACAACTAATTGGTTTTTATCGAGAGGATACTGGGGAAAAGTTGCTGATTCCTGAAGAATTAGCACAGGCGCTAAAACAGGAAAGAATAGCAAGGCAACAAGCTGAGTCACAGGTGGAAAGGTTGAAGGAACAACTGCGATCGCTCGGTGTTAATCCCGATCTTATTTAGTCAAATTCAGTAAAACAAAAAGTTTTTCTTCAAAGAGCGATCGCCCTTCAGCTTTAAAATTAGTGAACAATACTTGTACTCAAGTAGAATCGCTCAAAAATAGCGTATTATTACGTAAATAGTTTTTCTGTCAGCATAAGTGTAAAAGCATTACATTTGCTGATAGTAATAGAGCCTTCTTACTGAGTCAAGGAGGGGCTTTATTTTTAAGATTTTATGTGGCGACCTCAGCTTTTTACTCGTAAAATCGAAGACAAGGTAAAGATCAGTAGAACAAAGTCCCTAAATTTAATGAGTATGTTAATCAGTCAGGGTGAAAGAGCGATCGCTAAACCTCAAATGGTAGATCGGATAAACGATATCGCTTGGCAAGCTCACCAAGGTAGCGTGGCTGCAATTATTCAACTATTGAATGAAAAGCTAGCCAACTCTGGTGTCAGAACTAGAGCTATTTTTGCCGATGGAGTCTTACAACTTCTGTGTGAGGGGGCTAAGGAAGAGCAACTTGAACAATCTGTCTTAGTAGAGCAAATCCAACAAATTCTTGAGTCAACCGCACCCCGGAACATTCGTCGGATTAATATCAATAGTCGAATCGTTCGGGAAGAGCAATTACTTTGGCTGAAGGAAATTACTAACGATCCTGAGAATCAATTACTTTGGTCACAAGAAATTACATTAGCTCAGCCAAATATCTTTAAGCAGCTAATTACAGATTTAACAGCAGCCCAAACTGAAGTAGTAAAAATAAATTTTCCTAAGACGAAACTTTCTCGTACTTCGGTATTTACTAATAAAGACAAACACAAAAATTCTCACCAAACAGGGCTATTAGTTGCAACGAGTTTATGCTCATTATTGTTGCTAGGTTGGGTTGTTTATGCCCAGTTAGGAGATAAACTGAAGAACTTACTGCAAATAGAAAATCCCCAATCTTTAGCCACAGGAAATATTAATAATAGTCAAACGCAAAAGTCATCCTTGACTGCAAAAAATAGCTCTTCCGTCCCATCTGACGATAACGATCCTTTTACAGTAGGAGTGCGAATTGCTATTCAAGCTTCTGCATCTGGTAAAACAGCCACAACCTCAACTCAGTGGCTAGAAATAGCTGCTAGGTGGCAACAAGCTTCAGATTTAATGGGTAAGGTGTCACTCAAACATAGCCGCTATCAAGAAGCTCAGATCCGCACTAAGCTATACAAAAAATATAGTGAAGCAGCGCAGAAAGAAGCAGATAAAAGTAAACTTTAAGTGCAGCGTTTCATTAATTCGCAGCGAATTTTTTAGGAAAGACTATGTGTTCCTATGCTTTAAAAAAGCTACGATTTTACACATCATACTAAGTCTTTCATCATTCTTAGATTATACATGCTATGGGAAAGGAGAGAAATCGGACAATGAAGCAGTACGATCCAACTCTGCAAGAGCTACTTTTACACAAGCACCTAACCCAAAGCTAATATTCAACTTCTATAAAATTAACTTTCTGTAGAGACGCGATCGCATCTCTACAAATTGTCAAAACTACACACTCATCTCTAACATTCGCTGAATAGGACGCAAGGCCGCAACGCGGATATCCTCTGGCATAGTAATTTCAGGTGTGCGATTTTTCATCGCTAAGTAAAGCTTTTCTAAAGTGTTTAATCTCATAAAAGGACACTCGTTGCAATTGCAATTATTCATCGGTGGGGCAGGAATAAAATGCTTGTCAGGAGCTAGTTTTTGCATTTGATGAATAATCCCAGGCTCTGTAGCAACGATGAATTCCTTTGTAGGGCTTTTTTGACAATAACTGAGCAAAGCTGCTGTAGAGCCGATAAAGCTGGCGTGACGCAAAATACTACTTTCACATTCTGGGTGTGCGATCGCCTCTGCTTCTGGGTGGGCAATTTTTAACTGCACAATTTTCTTTTCCGAAAAGGTTTCATGGACAATGCAGCTACCTTGCCACAGTACCAAATCTCGTCCAGTCTGTTCCATAACATATCGCCCCAAATTGCGATCGGGAGCAAAAATAATCGGTTGGTCTTTTGGTATCTGCTGCACAATCTTCACAGCGTTGGAACTGGTGCAGATAATATCGCTCATCGCCTTAATTTCAGCAGAGCAGTTGATGTAAGAAACCACTATATGATCGGGATGCGCCGCTTTGAAAGCTGCAAATGCGTCTCCTGGACAACTGTCTGCTAAAGAACAACCAGCATTCAAATCTGGTAAAAGTACTAATTTATCGGGATTGAGTATCTTTGCTGTTTCTGCCATGAAGTGAACGCCAGCAAAAACAATTGTATCTGCATTGGTCTTTTCTGCGGCTTTCGCCAGTTGTAAGGAATCCCCAATAAAGTCTGCGATATCCTGAATATCCGGCTCTTGATAGTAATGTGCCAGGATAACCGCGTTAAGTTCTTTTTTAAGACTTTCAATGGCAGCAAATAAATCTAGTGGTAGTCCACTCGGTTGGGTTTTCTCTCGTTGAGCAAGTGCAGTGGTAAACACAGTTAGGGGGTGCTTTATATTGCAGATTTTTGTCTCGTGAATCAATTATAGTAGTTTTTACCAAAAATAGTAGACGGTTGTTGTCCCATTAGTTGTGTCCAAATCCGGCTGAGTTTCCTATGCTGGAGATAGACGGCAAGGAAAGTCGCATGACCAGTCAAAAAACTCAATCAACAACCCTGAAAATTGCTGTAGTTGGAGATATTCACGACCAATGGGAAGTAGAAGATGGTATTGCACTCAAGCATCTGGGTGTGGACTTGGTGCTGTTTGTGGGAGATTTTGGCAATGAGTCGGTGGAAGTGGTGAGAGCGATCGCTTCCCTGGACATTCCCAAAGCAGCAGTAATGGGAAACCATGATGCATGGTTCACAGCCACAGAATGGGGACGTAAGAAGTGTCCCTATGACCGCTCAAAAGAAGATTGGGTACAGGAACAACTCGATTTACTGGGTTCAGCGCAAGTTGGCTACGGTAAGCTAGATTTCCCAGCTTGGAATTTAACTGTAGTCGGAGGTCGTCCCTTTACCTGGGGTGGCCCGGAGTGGAGATTTGCTGAGATATGTAAAGAACGGTATGGTGTCACCAGTCTGGAAGAATCAGCAGATAAAATCACGGCTGCGGTAAAAAGCGCCGCTAGCGATACGATTATTTTTCTAGGTCACAATGGGCCGAGTGGATTAGGCGATCGCCCAGAAGACCCCTGCGGCAAAGACTGGCATCCTATAGGCGGTGACTTTGGCGATCCGGATTTTGGTGAGGCGATTTCTCAAACGATCGCGACTGGTAAAAATATTCCCCTAGTGACATTTGGTCATATGCACCATAGTCTGCGGCACACCAAGACGCTGCGAAAGCCCATCTTTAGAAGCCCAGAGGGGACAATTTACTTAAATGCTGCCAGTGTGCCCAGGATTGTGGAGAATGACGGCCAGAAGCTGCGTAATTTTTCCTTGGTTTCTTTAGAAGCGGGTGTGGTGACGCAAGCCTCCTTAGTGTGGGTGGGTGATGATTTCCAGGTGGCATCAGAGGAAATTTTGTACGAGCGATCGCATCCAGTAGTGCAACCTGCGTAGATGATGAGATATAGTATTATCTGTCAGCTTTAGTGCTAACCGACAAATGTGGGCTAGACACTAGCTCGACAGTTTATTGGAGAGGTGGCAGAGTGGTCGATTGCGTCCGACTTGAAATCGGATGAGGCTAAAACCTCCGGGAGTTCGAATCTCCCCCTCTCCGTTGAGGAATTAAAAATTAAAAATTAAAAATTAAAAATTGGGGAGAATTAAATTAGGTGGTGCTTTTGGTGGAGACAATGATAGCACCAATAATTTTTGTTAGTTCTTCTGCTTCGATTTGGAGTTGAGCAATTTTTTCTTGAGGTACTATTTCGGAAGCAACCAGTAATCTTAACCAATACCGAGTTTCACGAGATTCTTTCAGTGCAATCATAAGCTTGCTGATAAAATCTGCTTTGCTTTGAGCAGCTTGTGCTTCTTCAACGTTAGCTCCAATCGATGTTCCTGACCTTAACAACTGTTGAGAAAGGGTTCTCGCTACTCCTGGTTTTTCATCTAAAAACTGGCATAATTTGACTATACGAACGGAAAAAGTAAAAGTGCGATCGCAAATATCTTTTTTCACAAGTGATATTGAAAAAATTAAATTACAAACTAAGGAGTAAAATTTAGTAATTTTCTAATTTTAATATTTTTTTACTAAAGTTTAATTTTTATTGGTAAAAATAGTGAATTTTCTATTTTTTGTCTGACTTCACAGCTAACGTAACAATCACTGTTTAAACAATCAAGCAGTAATAAATTAATATTGTAGTAATTCCATATTAATTCCGCTTGTTCGTCATTTAATTGTTCTTGATAACAAATGTTTCTATATTTAATTATTAGAGTTCTCAGAGCATTTAGCCATTCGTTTATAGTCTTATCTTCTCGTTTAATCCACTTTTCTGGATTATCACAGTAAGGAATTTGCTTTTTTAAATTTTGAAGTGATTTTTTAAATTCAGGTTCTAATTTAAGGTTAAGAGAAAGAGCATAACTCAGGCATTCTAATGGATCAGAGTTTACAACTTCAAGAGCATCAGTAAGTTTCTCGTCAAAATCTATCTCTGGATCAACTTCAATATTAAATCCAAGTGCTGTAGCAAGTTCATTGCAGGAATCTAGAACTGAGTAACTAAAAAAAAGAGCGTGTTCCAAGTAGAATGCTCTTACTACTGCTCCTTTATGGTTATATTTGACTGATAAAGCTTTGTTATATACTGTCTGTAAAAGGTTCTGTAATTTATCATCAAAAGCTACAAGTAAGTCAATTTTTGACTTGATCAAAACTAATAAATCATCTGCCTTACGCATCATTCCAGATGCAAGCAAAAATACTTCCCGCCAACGTATCTCTGTAATATGCTCTACCAGACTTTCCCAAGCAGAGTTAGCAACTATTTCTCTTGCGGCAAAATACTCGTGAAACGTTAAGTGAGAAAAGGAATAGATGCCCTTTGCTCGTTCTACTAATAGCCCATGCTGTGCTTCAATAGACTTTAAAACGGCTTCACTATCGAGTTTCAATACTTCTGGATCTGTGTCAGCATTACGTAAGTTGCGAATAAAATCAGCAATGTATGCTTCGGCAGTTTTCTGCTTAAAGAAATAGTCTTTCTGCTCAAATGTAGTTAAGCCTATTTGACTCAGCAAGTCTTCCTTACGCTGCAAAGACAGGTTTTTATAGACCTGATCTCTCTCAATATTGCGTTTGGCATCCCATTTTTTTAGCAATACATCTAATCCTTCTTGATAAAGTTCAGAACGGTTTGCTGGGAAATCTCCACTATCTCCAAACACCAAACACAATAATGTCAGAAGTAAAGGACTACTTGCTAGTTCTTGGATTGGTTTATTCTCCTTTAGTTTTTGAATGAATCTTTGACTTTTAACTGGATCAGTTAATTGGAACCAATTTTGAGCAAAAATGGCTATTTGTTTTTCATTAAAATCTGCCATTTCTACTTCTGTGAAACTTTGATAAGTGTATTCTTTGGCAGCAATACGACAGGTAATTACAAACTGATTGGCATGAAACAGGTCAGAAAATTCCCGAATTTGTCGTAAAACCCGCTTGGTGTCTTCCTCTCGTACTTCATCTAACCCATCCAGCAATACCAACGCCTTTCCCTGTTTCAACAGTTTCTCTACTGTGGCACTGGCATGAGTTCCCCCACAGCTTGATAATAGTTGAACAATAAATTTCAAAATATCTAGTTTTTTAGGTGCTTCTGCAAAATCTTTTAATGTGATAAACAAGGGAACTCTGTTTGCTTGAAATCTCCCTTCAATACACTGCATTGCTAGATATTTTAAAAAAGTGGTTTTTCCTGCTCCTGGTTTACCTAAAACCATCA
>NZ_JAVRBR020000026.1:0-9537 GCF_034531165.2 Dendronalium sp. ChiSLP03b
TTACGCAGTTTTGCTCCAACTACAACAAAAATGGTTGATACAGTAATCTCAGTTGCACTCAACTTAATGAATCCTCAAGATTTAAAAAATTGGTTTACTAATTGCTGTTACTGTACCTCATAACACCGGGAACTGCTGTAATACCTCATCGCCCTAACTGATTGTTGCCTTCTGGAAACAGCGCCTTGGTCAGCTCTACTGACTTGTGGCGACAGTCGTCCGTTTGCCTTTCTTTTTGACATTTTGGAACAATGTTCGTGGCTGGACAGTCAAACACTCATATCTGTGTGAATAATTCTCAACAAAATTAATCTTTTCGCAACAAAAGTAGAAAGATTGTTATCAAGTTCATAGTTAATAATGAATTTTAAAAACCCTTTCACGGTCATAGTTTGGCAATTATTAAGAAATATAGGTATAAGGCATAGACTTTGAGCAAAAAGTTAGAAAGTGTTGGGAAGGGCTTTGAGTCTTAGCTTTCACCAGATAAATTCAGATTATTCATCTGAAAAACGGTAGATACATGGCTTTACGCCCGAAATTGCTCATATGCCAAGATGATTCTTGTACTTTTATCTGTAGGGCACAACAATACAGGTAGGATTAAATTTTCAATTCCCACCTCAATATTTGCAAAACAATGATTGGCGCTTATTAATTCAACAGGAGAAATCCTAAATTAACTTACAGTTTAGTAATACAAGAGTTCTAATTTTGAGCCATTAGAGAATTTTATGTTAAATTATGCCAGTCTAGCTCAACGTTCGACACCATTTCATCACAAATATAATACTTAAACTACGTCTTAGGGATGATGTAAAACTGATATTTAAATCTAGAATCATAGTTTTAGCTTTGATCCCCAATTATTTTTAGTCCAAAATCGGTGTGTATCTACTTTAGTAATCATTTAAAAATATAACAAGAATCTAAAAACATCCTAAAATTTATTTTTTCATCGGGATCGCTAGAACATAGAGTAAATAACGACTTCTGGCTATACTCCGTATTTATATCTAGAAGCAAAATATAAGGATGCAAATCAGCCATAAACGGCACTAAAGATGAACTAAAATGAAACCCAATAAATTCTTGACATCTGCCTGTCGATATTGTCGTCATTTCAAGCCAGAGGGTCGTCGTGGGGGAATGTGCCAGCAGCTGGGAGCGCCAGTTCAAGCAAGTTGGAAAGCTTGCTCTTTGGCGCTTCCGCCTTTTGCACCTTCTTGGGAAACTTTGGAAGGTGCTTGGAGTTTACCAGATGCAACAAGAGTGTTAGCTTCTTCTCACTCTATGGCTTCTAATGTAGATAATGTGGTTCTTGTCCCTGTGGAGGAAATGGCTAACTGTTCCTCACCAGAGGCTGAGGCTAAGACAGTACGAATTTAGTCAACGTTTATTACTGGACTCAGTTTGTAGTCTGCTTACTATTAAGATTTATCTTTAAGATTTCTAGTGCTGTAAAATTTCACTTCTTGCTTAAAAAATCGCACCTTGTTAAAAGGTGCGATTTTTGCAAATTTTTAAGGTAGCCAGGGGAAGGTGCGAAAATTCGGTGGACGCTTTTCGAGAAAGGCTTGTTTTCCCTCAGCTCCTTCTTCCGTCATGTAATACAGTAGGGTGGCATTTCCGGCAAGTTCTTGTAAACCAGCTTGTCCATCACAGTCAGCGTTGAATGCTGCTTTGAGACACCGAATTGCGGTCGGACTTTTTTCTAAAATTTCTTGCGCCCATTGAATTCCTTCCGCTTCTAATTGTTCCATGGGAACAACGCAATTAACTAAACCCATTTCTTGGGCTTGTTGTGCATTATATTGGCGGCAAAGAAACCAAATTTCTCGCGCCTTTTTTTGTCCCACAATGCGGGCGAGGTAGCTTGCCCCAAAACCACCATCAAAACTACCAACTTTCGGGCCAGTCTGTCCGAAAATGGCGTTATCGGCGGCTATGGTGAGGTCACAAATTAAGTGTAAGACGTGTCCACCACCGATCGCATAACCAGCTACCAAAGCAATTACTACTTTTGGCATAGAACGAATCAGACGTTGTAAATCCAGCACGTTCAAGCGGGGGATGCCAGCATCGTCAACATAACCCCCGTGTCCTCTAACGCTTTGATCGCCACCAGCACAGAAAGCGTATTTGCCATCAGTGTGCGGGCCAGCACCCGTAAATAGGACTACGCCAATGCTAGTATCTTCACGAGCATCACAGAAAGCATCGTACAGTTCAAAGACAGTTTTGGGACGGAAAGCATTGCGTTTATGGGGGCGGTTGATGGTGATTTTAGCGATGCCATCAGTTTTGTGATACAGGATATCTTCGTAGGTTTTGGCGGTTTCCCAGTTAATTTCCATGGTAATGAAGTGCGCTGTTGTGCTTGAGAATTTTATCGCGGAGTTAGGGACAAGCGATCGCTAAGATTGATGAGTTGGGAGATTGACGACAACAACCTTTGGGATTGGGGTTGATGTTGCTAACTAGGATTCCTGAAACAGAAGCGGTGGAATCGGCTCGGTTTTTGTTAGAACAAGCACGGCAGCATGAGGCAGTCACTCTATCGGTACAAGCGATAATGGATTTAGTGACGAAGAAGGGCTAGAAATTGGTCGAGAAGAAGGGAAGCGATCGCTCGTTTTACGACAGTTAAACCGACGAGTAGGTGCAATTCCCGATGCGATGCTGTCCCAGTTTCAGGCTTTGTCACTAGAACAGTTAGAAGCATTAGGTGAGGCGTTGTTGGATTTTAATGCGATCGCGGATTTGAAAGAGTGGTTACAAAATCGAACAACAGAGTAAATCTACACAGAGGAGAAACAGAGCGATCGCCTATTCTATCTCTATCTCAGAAGCTTGATCGTCTAATTCTCCTAGTGCAGAAATAATCACAGGAGGTCTATCAGGAAACTCTGCTACAAGCTTTAATTCTCCTCCCATAGCCTTGACGTAACTACGCAATGTAGAAAGCAGCAGATCAGCACGTTATGGATTCAAGACCATATTGCAAAAAAATGATTTTAGCCTTGATATAGAAACATTACCTCTGGGAATCCTAATTAATAGGACTAATTTTCTCAGAGGTATGTATAAATGGAATGTCCCGAACTACGACTTATTTCAAGTCCACCAAGAAGTTTCAAAGCTTTAGTTTTTATAGACGGATATTTAAGTGAGGATAAGGTACGTGACAATACTTTGCTTTCAGTATTGAATTATGCTGGATGGCAACACTCTGTATATCAATTATATTGGGATGCTTCTAATAAATTGAGTTGTACTTCTCAATTAGTTATTTTGAACTGGCATAAATGTAAAAGCCGTGCTGCATCTGTTGGTAAAGATTATTTACCAAGCTTAATTAAATCTCAAATTCCTGAACAAAATATTTCTATTGTTGCTCATTCACTAGGAGCGCGTGTTGCTTATTATTGTATTATTGTATGGATAATTGCTCAGTAAACCAGTATCTTCTGGAAAATGTCATTCTTCTTGGTGGTGCTATACGTAGAGATAGTAGCAAAGATTGGGGATATGTAGCCTCAAAAATAAAAGGAACTTTAATAAATGTATATAACGATGATGATTTGATCTTAAAAACAGCTTTTAAATTAGCTGAACTAGGTAATAATGCTTGTGGACGTAAACCAATTAAAGAATATCATTCAAGAATAATAAATGAAGATGCCACATTTTATCTTGGTAAGACTCATAGTCTTACAAAATATCTCAACTATTTACCTGAGTTAGTTAACAAGGGTTTATGGGAAATATAAAAATAATTTTATATATAGGACTCATATTTGATTTCTGAAAAACAAAATTGGCTAGAAGCTTGCCATACAAAGGTTTATTTCTCAGTATACTTAGCAAGATTCAAGTACGATTCCTATAGAATAAAAATGTTTAGGTTGCTAAAAAAGGCATTTAATTAAATTAAGCCGTTTAATTAATAGGGCGGCTTAACTAAGATCAACTTTATTTAGGGACAGTTAAATTGTAATATCTGCGGCAAAGTTTCTTAAATTCTCCTGTCGCCACTTCGCATCTGCTTTGCGATTTGTCTGCAACTCTAAAACCCGAATCCCTGTAGTTGGGAGTGGATTTAATCTTTGCTGCAATTTTTCCCAAGAAATAATTAATTCATGCTGTACATTGTAAGTCGCGCATAACTGGCCAAAATCTATATCTTGCGGAGTGCCAAAAAATTCTTCAAATGGTGGGTCGAATTTTGCAATGGGTAACATCTCAAAAATCCCACCACCGTTGTTGTTAATTAACAAAATTGTGAGATGTCCGACAAACTTATTTCTGATTAAAAAGCCATTGGTGTCATGCAACAGAGCTAAATCTCCTGTCAACATCACGCTACTTTGATGGCGATGGGCAATTCCTAAAGCTGTGGATAATGTACCGTCAATTCCATTTGCACCACGGTTAAAGTGCGATCGCACACCTAAATTATTCGGTTGCCAAAAAAATTCCACATCCCGCACAGGCATACTATTGGCAATAAACAGCGGTGTTCCTGGTGGTAGAGTCTGGGAAAGTAACCAAGCAGCTTTGCCTTCAAACAACTCCTCCATTGTGCCCATAGTTTGGTCAATAGCTTTCCTCACTTGCGTTTCTGCAACACACCACTTATCGAGATAATCGAGATTATTTTTCCCCTTGTCTCCCTTCTCCCCTTTGTCCCCCACTTCCTCACAAACCAACTGTTCCACCGCAACTCGCAAATGAGTTGTCCTCCCATGCAAAGGGTCGAGGTTTTGGTCGCTGGGGTCAATTACCCAGCGTCGAGGTTGGGTTGTATCTATCCAGGTACGCAGTTCTTTACTTGTGGGCATTTCACCCACCTGAATCACCATTTCGGGTGCTAGCTGCTTTGCAAGTTGCTGATTTCGCAAAATCAGGTCATAGGTAGAAATTAAATAAGGGTTGAGGTTGGCATAATTTCTCACTGGTGAGAGTCCCTCTGCTAACACGGGCCATTTGAGAGTTTGGGAAAGTTGTGCGATCGCCTTACAACATTCCTGTGGTTGCTGCGGTTGGGCAACACCAGCGATGATGATACCGCGATCGCATTTTTGCCATTCTTGAGGAGTGGGGAGTGGAGACGCGATTAATCGCGTCTGTACAAGAGTGGGGATTAGAAAATTGCTGTTTATTCCTGCGAAAAAGTCTTCTGGGTGGAACTGTGACTGGAAATAGCTCAAGTCAATGCCATCAGGAATCGGTGCAAGGGGATCGCGAAAGGGAATATTGAGATGTACTGGCCCTTTCGTGGGAGTTTGCGATCGCTCCCAGCTATGAATTATCGTTTGTCGCAGATACGCCAGCATTCCCATGTCTGGAGAAGGTAAAGCTAACTCTGCTTGCCAATTTGGATAGTTACCATATAATTTCCACTGGTCTATGGTTTGCCCAGAGTGGCAATCTCGCAATTCTTGCGGTCTATCGGTGGTTAATATCAAAAGTGGTACGCGACTTTCTTTGGCTTCAATCAGCGCTGGATAAAAGTTCGCCCCAGCGGTTCCAGAAGTGCAAACTATGGCTACCGGACATCCTGTAGCTTTTGCTCTCCCCAAGGCAAAAAAGGCGGCTGAGCGTTCATCGAGAATGGAAATGGCTTCAATATCAGGTACTTGTTGGGCAAAGGCGACTGTTAGGGGCGTGGAACGGGAACCAGGACAAATTACGACACAACTCAATCCCAACCTTTTTAGCGTTTCCGTTAAGATATAAGCCCAAAGTTGATTAACATTCCTAAAGGCGATCGGCATCAAATCAAGCATAGCTATTCAGATAATCTTAAATTTTAGATTTTATATAGAGATCAATTTAAAATCCGAAATGCAAAATTTGCTCTCAAACTCTTATGGACTGCATTCATTTAACGGGAATTCGCTGCTATGGCTACACTGGGTATCTGGCAGAAGAACAGGTACTAGGACAATGGTTTGAGGTAGATGTGAAGTTATGGTTGGATATCTCCACAGCTGCCAAGACTGACGCGATCAAAGATACTCTTGATTATCGCAGCGTCATTAGCTTAATACAAAATCTGGTTAAAACATCCAAGTTTGCTTTACTGGAAAGGTTAGTAGGCACGATCGCAGATGCTATCCTCCAAGAATGCGATCGTGTGACACAAGTCCAACTCACTGTTAGCAAACCCGCTGCACCCATCCCAGACTTTGGCGGCAAAATCAGCATTGAAGTGACTAGAACTAAGCCCGGTTTCTGAAGCACACACTTGCTTTTCTGCCCGCAGAATATTTCTATGCAATAGGGCGAGAGGATGGGTAGATGATACAAAGTAGTTCACGATCGTTGTGCTTATAAACTACTTTAGGCTCAGATTCCCGATTTTTTTAAGAAGTCGGGAATCTGGTTGTTAATGAATGATTTAGGATTACTATATTGGCCTAATTTTATCTCTTATTTAGAATTCTACCGAACTATTTTTTTACTTAAAATTACATTATTAGGTTGTAATATTGGGTAGATAATACAAATACTTGTATTTTTTGATTCAGTGTTTACCGTTGCAAAATATGTGCTTTAAACAAACGCATTTTTACGGTCATTTATATTTTAAGTTTCTATTTAACATTCATGAATAAGTATTAAATACACTAGTTGAATAAACTAATTTGACGAGCTTTGCTAAACACACAGGCTGGCATCTATGAAAAATGCAATAATTGATAATTAAAGAGCATTTTATTCAAGCAAGTACACCGATATTTTCTAGATTGATTATCATAGAATTATTGACTTTCAGGTTAAGTGAACACTGAAAACAATACACTAACCTTAGCAAACAGGTTATTTTAACATGCTTGCCCGTAAAATCCTAGTTATTGAGTATGAAAAACTCCTAGCGTTAAATATTAGAAATACTTTACAGAAGTTAGGATACAATGTTCCGGAAATTACGGATTCTGGCGAGGATGCAATAAAAAAAATAGCGGAAATTCATCCTAATTTAGTATTAATTGATGTCAGTTTAGCAGGAGAGATTAATGGGATACAAGTAGCAGATACTATTCAGAATGACTTCCAGATACCCGTGTTACAAATAACTGAGTATTCGCAATATATAAAATTACATCAAAAACAACTAGGTAAAGCCTTTAGTTATATTCTGAAACCGTTCGCAGAAGCAGATTTGCATATTGCCATCGAAATGGCTATTTACAAGCATCAAATAAATAATAGATTACGTGAAGAAATACAGAGAATGTCCGCAATTATTGACAGTATAAACTGTGCGGTAGTTGTTACATATACTAATGGTCACATCCAAATTATGAATCCAATGGCGGAGGTGCTTACTGGTTGGAAGCAAGATGAAGCCTTTGGCAGAGATTTATCAGAAGTTGTATGTTTAGTCGATCGAGATATGGACGAAGCAATTGAGAATCTAGCCATACAGGCAATAGCAGCAGACAAAGTTTTGAATCTACCTGAAAACTGTATGCTGATTGCTAAAGATGGAAATGAAATACCAATTGGAGATAATGTTGCACCTATCCGAGATAGTAATGGTGATATTACTGGGGCAGTTTTAGTGTTCCAAGATATTACTCAGCGCAAGCAAATGGAAGCGCAACTGCTACGGAATGCTTTTTATGATGGGTTAACAGCACTTCCCAATCGTGTTTTATTTCTAGACAGACTTAAGCAAGCCATAGAGCGAAGAAAACGCCGTAGTGATTATAATTTTGCGGTTTTGTTTTTGGATTTAGATGGTTTTCAGGGAATTAACGATCGCTTGGGGCACGGAATGGGGGACGATCTTTTAGTAGCGATCGCTCGCAGGTTGGAGTCATGTGTACGCAGTGGCGATACAGTAGGCAGATTTGGTGGTGATAAGTTTGCCGTGCTGTTGGAGGAAATCAAAGATGTTACTGACACTACTAATGTTGCCAAACGTATTCAAGACACTTTAGGGTTGCCACTTAACCTCAACGGACATCAGATATGTACTACAGCCAGCATTGGTATTGCTTTAAATTGCGGTGGTTATAATGAGCCTGAAAGTCTGCTGCGGGATGCTGATATTGCCATGTATCGTGCTAAACAGCAAGGAAAAGCTCGTTATGGCGTATTTGATGAAGCCACTAATGCTAATTCGTAATTCGTGAGGCAGTAGGTCTTGGAGTCTCACGCCACTTCCCACCTTGCGAGAAGGCGTTCGGCACAAACAATTTTTGTGCGTAAGTCTGAATTTGTATAATTAAGAGACGTTTTTATTATTGATTGATGTGTAAAAATTTCTGCAAAGCAGCTTGTACTTGTGGCTGTTTAATATAAACTTCTGTCGCTTCAATTAAATTGCTAATATTTTCTTGACTAACATCATCGATATCATCACTCAAGCGTTTGCCAGTTAATTCTCTATCTAGCTTGAATTGCAACCGTAAAACTTGATTATGAATTATCTGGTTCGTAATGTACTCATGAACATTTGATGAGGCATCAAACAAAACCCCAATCAGAGGCTGTGCCCATTGTATCAGACCCCAGCTTTGAGCTTTTGCAAATGGTATTACTCTAGTGCGATCGCCAGTTCCTATGGAAAGAACGGTAATTTCCTCAACTTTATATCCTAGTCTTAAAGCTTCAGCAACAGCACAGCTAGAAGGGTTATTGGCAGCAACACCACCATCAATGGCAGAGTATATATATTTAATTGAGTAAGTAGAACTCTTATCTGGTATCCTGTCCCAAGATGACTCTAAAAAGGCTAGTCGAGTTGCTCCTACATACTTATTAATAATACGAGTTTGACCTTTGCCTGTACCGCTGGTAATTCTAATTTGCGTATCGTTAAATATATTCTCTATTGAGGATGCATCATCACCCAAGGTAATTGTATATGCAGTGCTATTTTGCACTATTCCATTGACTCTTTTTTTGAGTTTATGTGCTGGGAAATAAGTTGGAGCAGATGCTGAACATACGCAAGTTTCCCACAAAGGTACATCGCCATAACCTTTATCTTGCCGCCAGCTTTTAAATATAATTGGTTCCCGGTAAATAGTATCATAAGAAATAATCAATAATAATGGTGCAGTAATATCCAATAGTTTTGTATCACCCAACGTTTCTTTGATGGCTTGAATTAAACCGCTATCTGAAAACTTGGGAGCGGATAAACCATATTTGAGTAATAAAGGAATTCGCTGTGGAGAAAAACGGCTTTTATAAGGAAAGATAATTGAGCCTTTTTGTTTGTATAAATCAATTATTTCTTGGCTATTGCGTCCTGTGGCGATCGCTGCTGCTAAAATTGCCCCTGTCGAAGTTCCTGCAATTAAATTAAAGTACTCATTTAAAGGTTGATTAATCTGCTTTTCAATAGCTTTGAGAATGGTTGCCGCAACCACTCCCCGAACCCCTCCACCATCCAAGCTTAAAATCCGAAAAGGCATATTACTCCGAATTTTTTGGTATACATTTTAAATATGATAAATTTACATTTTTAAGAAATTAAACCTCTTCTACCTTGAGAACTGTAATTTTTTGCCA